>DYOF01000200.1 GCA_020720665.1 Acetofilamentum sp.
CGGTACAATTATTCAGTTAAGAGATTGGTTACCCGATGAAATCGGTGGTGTTGTATGGTTGGCACAGGATAATATTGCTACTTCAATTTACATTCCGGTATATTGCGGAACTACTGATTTACCGGTTTCTTATAAAACACCCGGACGAACAAAAGGTTTTACTCGCGAATCGGCATGGTGGGCTTTTAATCGATTGGGAACACTTAGCGCACAACGTTGGGGTGATATGCGACATGATGTAGATGCCGTATGGAAGCCTTGGCAAACAGATTTGTTCAGTAATCAAACAAAGTTTGAAGAAGAAGCTATAAAAATTTCTGATAAACAAATTTTGCTGAATTTTTTGACGGATTATACTGTTAAACAAGCAGATGCGGTTGTTGAGAAAGCATGGGAATTAGGCGATTTTTTATGGACTAAATATGATGAAAAATTTTAATAAATTTAAAGCTGAATAAATTTTAAAACTTATTCAGCTTTATTTGAATTATCCGAATCTAAATCTTTTAATTGTTCAGGATTACTGATATTTAATTTTGAAGGGTCTGTTAAATTTTTGCTTTTTTCAATATTTGTTTTATATTCTTCTGATTCAGTTTGTACATTTATTTCTTCATTTACATCAATTCCGTTTTTAAATTCAATGGTATCTTTTTGACCTTGTTCGCCAAAGAAAGTCCAAATTCCTTCTTTTAAGTCATTTTTGTATTGTCCTTTTACTTCCGGCATTCCCGATTTGTAATATCTGATGATTGTGCCTTCTAATTTTCCGTTAATTAAAAAGGCTTTTAAACTAGGGTTCCCGTTTTGATGATATTTTTCCCAAACTCCTTCCTGAATGTCATTTATAAATTTCTTTCGGTCATAAATTTGTCCGTTTTCATAATAGCTTGTCTGATAACCGTTTAATTTTCCGTCTGTGTTTTCTTCATCCTTTACTTTTATTGTGTTTTTATAATACGACCAAACACCGACTTTTTTTTGACCTATATATTTTCCTTCTGCTATTTTTTCTTCATTTTCATTGAAAAATATGGCAATTACCGTATCATTTTTTTCAGTATAAAATAATTTTGATGATAGTTTTCCGTTTTCGTGATAGCGTTTATATTCTCCTACAGGTTTGTCATTTACAAAGCTTACTTCATATGCTGTTACTCCGTTAGAATATACTTTTTTCCACGGACCTTGTTTTAAACCCTTGTTATCTGATTGGTTTAATTTTCCTTTATTAATTTGTTCAATTATTTCTGAATCAGGTCTTTTACTTTCATTTAAAACAATTTCGTTATATTGGGCTAATGTATCGTTATATATTTTTGCTAAATATTCATAATAAAATTTTGCTTGTGTTTTATTGGCTTCATAATAATTAAAGGCATAAGTTTTTAAAACTTCTTTAAATTGAAACAATTCCTTTTCAAACAGTTTTTTATAAATACCTTCGTTATCTTTTTTCATTCCGGAATACAAGTTTTTTGCTATTTGTTTTACCGAATTCAAATCGGATTGCTTATCATATAAAATATATTTCGACATTGCAATATAAAAATAGGGAGCAGCGAAATCGCTGTTCTTTTTTAAGTAACTTTCTGATTTTATTATACATTTTTCAAATTCTCCCTCATCATACAGAGTTTTGATTTTGTCAATACTTTTATTTTGTGCAAAAATTATTGCACCAAAAAACATAAAAATTACTAAAAACAGTTTATTCATTTTTTAAATTATTTGATTTTTACAAAACAAAGATATGAAAATTTTGATATTTGAAATTAAATGATAGTTTTCTAAAAATGCTCAGCCTTACATCATCTTTTGTTATTTTATTTATATTCCTGTTCAAAGTAGTCGAAAGCATCAATGATGTCTAAAT
>DYOF01000008.1 GCA_020720665.1 Acetofilamentum sp.
TATAACCAAGAAGACCTCTCAAAATCAAGAGGTCTTTTTTGTTTTTTATATATTACCTGAAAATCTAAAATGAACGTTTAAAAACCACAAAGACACCAAGAAATTCACAAAGAACACAAAGATTTTATATTCATCTTTAAACTTTGTACAAAATGTTGATGTTTTGATGTTTAAATATTCAATTTAGATTTTTAAATATTATTTCAACCATTTATCTAACCAGCTTTTAAATTCTCTTTGCCATAAAATTCCGTTTTGAGGACTGAGTACCCAATGATTTTCTTCGGGAAAGTATAAAAACTTTGCCGGAACGTTTCGTAATACTGCCGCATTAAAAGCACTCATACCTTGTGTTGCTGCAATTCTGTAATCTTTTTCACCATGAATTACCATAATCGGAGTATCCCAATTTTGAACAAATTTATGTGGTGAATTTGCATATGAATTTTGTGCCGTTTTGTTTGTTTTATCCCAAAATGAACCGCCAAGGTCCCAATTAACAAACCACATTTCTTCGGTTTCTAAATATTGTGATTCTAAATTAAACATACCGTCATGAGCAATGAACGCTCTAAATCTTTGATTATGATTACCTGCTAACCAATAGACAGAAAATCCTCCGTAACTCGCTCCTACCGCAGCTAAACGATTTTCATCAACATAAGGTTCTTTTTTTATTGCATCTATTGCCGATAAATAATCTTTCATGTTTTGTCCGCCGTAATCGCCGCTTATTTGCTCATTCCACTCTTGTCCGAAACTCGGCAATCCTCTTCTGTTTGGTGCAACAACAATATATCCGTTAGCCGCCATTTGCTGAAAATTCCATCGATATGAAAAAAACTGACTTACAGATGATTGAGGACCGCCTTGACAATACAATATTGCCGGATATTTTTTTGAGGGATCGAAATGCGGCGGATAAATTACCCAAACCAACATGTCCTTTCCGTCGGTTGTTTTCACCATTCGCTCTTCTGCTTTTGCTGATTCTATTTGGTCAAGTACATCTTTATTTACAAAACTTAATTGTGTTTCTTCACCGGTTTGGTTTACAGAAAATATTTCGGTCGGTGCCGACATGGATTGTTTCGTTGCGATAAGCTTATCGGACAATACAGCTACCGATTGATAGTTATGGTCACCTTTTGTTACGGCATGTATTTCGTTTGTCTCAATATTTAACTTGTAAATTTGAAAACGAGCATGATAATCACTTACCGTATAAATATTTTTTCTGTCTGCGGTCCATGATATTCCGTGAATGTTTTGGTCAAAATCAGACGTAAAATCTTTTTTAGTGTTACTTAAAAAATCATAAATAAATAAACGATTTTTATCAGATTCATATCCCTCGCGTTCCATACTTTCCCATGCAATTTTTAAACCGTCGGGTGAAAAAACGGGAGCCTTGTCATAACCGAGCATTCCTTCGGTTAAATTTTTGCTTGTTTTGCTTTCGATATCATATAAATAAATATCAGAATTGGTTGACAAAGCATAATCTTTTCCTTTTTTCTTAACACAGGTATATGCAATAAATTTTCCGTCGGGACTCCAAGTAATTTCCTCTAATCCGCCGAAAGGTTTCAAAGGTGAATCAAATATTTCTCCGTCCATAATATCTGTAGCATCTCCTACTGAATTTCCTGTAAAATCGGCAACAAAAATATGACTGTATGAATCGGTCCATGTATCCCAATGGCGATACATTAAATCGTCAATGATTCGGGCATCGGCTTTCGGTAAATCAGGATAGACATCTACAACGTGATTAACCAAATCGACTTCTTTAATATAAATGATTTTAGTTTCATCAGGAGAAATAATAAAACCGTTTATACCGCCGTTAATATTCGAAATTTGCGTACGCTCGGTTCCCTCCGAGTTCATTTTCCACAGTTGCATCCCGGTTTCACCGGAAGTCATAAAAAAAATGTGTTTTCCGTCATTACTCCACACAGCGTTATATTCTCCTGTAGCCGTTTCGCTTATACGTTTCATGTCGCCGCCGTTTACAGGCATGGTGTACAATTCTCTGTTGCCTTTATTTTCTTGAATATCATAATATGTAATTCCGAAGAGTAAGGTTTTTTCATCCGGAGATACTTCAACTTCACTTAACCTACCTAATGACCACAATATTTCAGGTGTCATTACATCACCGGTAATTTTTATGTCAGGTTTTCCTATAATTTTCGCTTCAAAACCAGACTCGGCAGCCTGCTCATTTTTTTCTGTTTTACAAGCTGTTACAAAAAATAAAGCTATTGAAAAACTATAAATTATGTGTTTCATAAATAAAATATTTGAATGAAGTGCAAATTTAAATTATATACGGTTTTAATATTACGAATTTCACAATTTTTAAGCATTATAGGAACATATTTTTTTTGATTAATTTCAGAAGAAAACTCACTTAATTTCCCACTCTGAACCGTCTTTTGTATCTTTTACAGTTATACCTATTTCATTTAATTTGTCTCTTATTTTATCAGAAGTTTTAAAATCTTTATGTTGTTTAGCTTCCGTTCGAATATTAAGCAACAAATCCATTACATCAGTTAATATTTCATTATTGCCGAAATCAGATGTTTCATGTTTTAATCCGAGAATATCAAATACTATGTCTTTATAAAGGTTTTTCATATATGTTAAATCATCGGTACTAATGGTTTCTGTTCCGGCATATATTGAATTAATCATTTTAACGCCGTCAAACAAATGTGCAATTAATATCGGCGTATTCAAATCATCATCCAATGCACTAAACAATTTATCTTTAAATTGGTTAACATTAACGGTACTTTCCGTACGGGGTATTAATTTTTCTAAGGTATTAAGAGCATCCGTTAATCGTTCGTAGCCTTTTTGTGAGGCTTGTAATGCTTTGTTTGAAAAATCAAGTGTACTGCGGTAGTGTGCCTGTAACATAAAAAACCTGACAACCATAGGGCTGTATGCCTGTTCTAACAGTTTGTGATTTCCCGAAAACATTTCATCTAAGGTAATGAAATTTCCGAGTGATTTACTCATTTTCTGACCGTCAATGGTTATTAAATTATTGTGCATCCAATATTTTACGGAATCTTCACCGAGAGCAGCTTTTGATTGTGCTATTTCACATTCGTGATGCGGGAATTGTAAATCCAATCCGCCGCCGTGGATATCAAATTTATCTCCCAGATATTTTGTACTCATTACAGAACATTCCAGATGCCAACCCGGAAATCCGTCACTCCATTCTGAGTTCCATCGCATTATATGTTCGGGCATCGCTTTTTTCCACAAAGCAAAATCAAACAGATTTTTTTTTTCGCTTTGTCCGTCGAGTTCTCGTGTATTGGTTTGCAAATCATCTAATACTCTGCCCGAAAGTTTACCGTAATTATTGGTTTTTGAATATTCAGCAACATCAAAATACACCGACCCGTTAACTTCATAGGCATAACCGTTAGAAATAATTTTTTTAACCATTTCAGCCTGCTCAATAATGTGTGCAGATGCATGGGGTTCAATACTTGGTTTCAAAGTATTTAATTGCTCCATATTTCGATGATAACTGTTGGTATATTTCTGTACAATTTCCATCGGTTCAACTTGATCCAACTTTGCTTTTTTGGCAATTTTGTCTTCACCCTCATCGGCATCATTTACCAAATGCCCTACATCTGTAATATTTCTGACATATCGAACTTTAAATCCTATGTATTTTAAGTATCTGAATAAAATATCAAAGGTAATTGCAGGACGTGCATGACCGAGATGTGCATCACCGTAAACTGTGGGTCCGCAAACATACATGCCTACAAAAGGCGGATTTATCGGTTCAAATTTTTCTTTTCTTCTGCTTAGTGTATTATATATTGTTAATTTATTTTCCATCATTCATTATTTTGTCATGCTTATACTTACTTTCTCAATTTTCCCTCCCATCGGCGGATTTATTTTTGATAATTTTATTGTAATTGATTGAATATGTTCTAATTTATCGTATAAAGCATCAATAATTCGTCCGGCAATATTTTCAAGTAAATTCGATTTTTTTTGCATTTCAGCTTTTATTATTTTATATGCCGTTTGATAATTAACGGCATCCTCAATTTGATCACTTTCCGCAGCCTTACGGCAGTCTGTTTCAATTTTTAAATCAACTAAAAACCGATTCCCTACAATTTTTTCTTCTTTGTAATGTCCGTGATACGCATAAAACTCCATTCCTTCAATCTCAATAAATCCCATTTTTGAGTTTTTAAAATTTCAAATTGCAAATGTATGAATAAAACAATAATTCATTTTATCTTTGCATGATAATTTTTCAGACCATATTAACATGACAGATAAGACTATTAAAGAAAATGCAGAGGAAAAAAAGCCATTAAATTTTATTGAGCAAATTATTGAAGAAGATATAAACTCCGGAAAACACAAGGAAATTATAACCAGATTTCCTCCCGAACCTAACGGATATCTTCATATCGGGCATGCCAAATCGATTATTCTAAATTTCGGATTAGGCGAACGGTATAAGGGAAAAACAAATTTACGATTTGATGATACAAACCCCGTTAAAGAAGATGTGGAATATGTTGATTCAATTTTAGAAGACGTAAAATGGTTGGGCTATGATTGGAATGGAGACGTTCGATTTGCATCTGATTATTTCGATCAATTGTATGATTGGGCTGTAATGCTGATTAAAAAGGGATTAGCATATGTTGACGACCAAAGCGGTGAAGAAATTTCAGCAAATAGAGGAACACCATCAAAACCGGGCACTTCAAGTTCCGGCAGAAACCGTAGTATTGAAGAAAACATTGATTTGTTTGAACGGATGAAAAACGGTGAATTTAAAGACGGAGAAAAAGTATTACGTGCCAAAATTGATATGAGTTCACCCAATATGCACATGCGTGACCCTGTGATGTATCGAATTAAACATGCACATCACCACCGAACAGGAAATAAATGGTGTATCTATCCGATGTATGATTACACACACGGTCAATCTGATTATATTGAAGGAATAACGCATTCAATATGCACACTTGAATTTGAAAATCACCGTCCCTTATACGATTGGTTTTTAGAGCATATTTATGAAACGGGAAAAACAAAACCCCGACAAATCGAATTTGCTCGATTAAATTTAAGTTATACCGTTATGAGCAAACGAAAATTGGCTCAATTGGTTGAAGAAAAATATGTGTCAGGATGGGATGATCCGCGAATGCCTACTATTTCAGGTTTGAGAAGAAGAGGTTTTACACCCGAATCATTAAAAGTTTTTGCTGAAAAAATAGGTGTCGCAAAACGTGAAAACATAATTGACGTTGATTTATTAGAATTCAGCATCAGAGAACATTTGAATAAAATAGCACAACGTGTAATGGTTGTGCAAGAACCTTTAAAAATAACCATTACCAACTATCCTGAAGGAGAATCCGAATGGTTGCCGGCAGTTAATAATCCGGAAGACGTATCAATGGGCGAAAGAGAAGTTCCTTTTTCAAAAACACTTTATATTGAACAAGAAGATTTTCTTGAAGAAGCAGATAAAAAATTTTTCAGATTAAAACCCGGCGGCGAAGTAAGATTACGCTATGCCTATTTTATTAAGTGTAATGAAGTAGTTAAGGATAAAAACGGCAATATTACAGAACTTTTGTGCACCTACGACCCGCTTTCAAAAGGAGGAAATTCACCTGACGGAAGAAAGGTAAAAGGAACACTGCATTGGGTTTCTGCCGAACATGCCGTTGATATTCAAATCAAGCAATACGACAGACTGTTTAATGATGAAGCCCCGGACAGTTATAAAGACAGAAATTTTACAGAATTTATTAATTTGGAATCACTTTCTGTTGCAAAAAATTGTAAAGCAGAGCCATATTTAAAACAAGCAAAACAATGTGAAAGGTTTCAATTTGAAAGAAAGGGCTATTATATTTTAGATAAAGAATCAAAGCATGATAATATGGTTTTTAACCGAACCGTAACACTTAAAGATTCATGGAAAAATAAGATTTTTTTGTAAATTAAATTGAATTTTATAAATTTCGACAAGAAAAAACTATAAACTATGGCAAAAATTACAATTAACAGTTACAATGAATTTGCAAAATATGAAGGCAAAGAAATAGGCGTTTCTGACTTTTTAAAAATTACTCAGGAGCAAATTAATAAATTTGCCGACGCAACTTTAGATTTTCAATGGATTCATACCGATACTGTTCGTGCAGAAACCGAGAGCCAATTTGGTTCAACAATTGCTCACGGATATTTAACTTTGTCAATACTGCCTTATTTGTGGGAACAAATTATTCAAGTAAATAATATCAAAATGCAAGTAAATTACGGTATTGAAAAGTTTAAATTCATGGAAGCCGTACGCGTAAACGATGAAGTTCGATTGAACGTGAAGGTTATGAGTGTTAAAGATTTAAGAGGTGTTTGCAAAGCCGAAATGCAAGCAACACTCGAAATAAAAAACAGAAAAAAACCGGCATATATCGGGACAATTGTATTTCTTTATCATTTTAATTCCTGATATTTATGAAAAAATCAGTTCTATACGTATTCGTTTTTCTTATTCCCTTTATTTCATTCAGCCGGGAAGATTAAAAAACATACGCGATTATTTATTCCGGAATTTCAAAAGAAAAAAAAGAATACAATCAATTAATCAAAATAAATCCGATTATATTTTTAGCAGGCGATATTCCTATTTATTACTACGAACAAAAAATTAACGAAGTTTTTTCTGCAGAAGCAGGAATAGGATTAAGTTTTTATGATTATTTTGAATCATCTTATTCAATATTTGATGATTTAACTGATTATTCTGAATATAATATTTACCATGATTTCGGTTACAGTTTCAGACTTAATCTTAAATATTACCTTTCCTATATTTTGGATGAATGGTATTTCGGATTGGAATATCAGAATAAAAAATATTACGCAGAAATGGTTAATATTAACACAAATGAACGATACAGAAATGATAAAACTGTGAACGATTATCGAATAATGGTCGGGTGCGTTTATTATTTCTCAGACAAAGTTTTTGCTGATTTATACGGTACGATGTGAATCAGGAATAAACATGTATTTTCTGAAGGACATACAAACACTTACAAAGTTCCCAATATCAGTTTTGGAATATAAAAAGCCTCAAATTTGAGGCTTTTTATATTATTACATATTCGGTATCTTCATAAAAATTGTCCGTTCGCTTTTATCAAACAAGTACATAAAAAGTTTTCCGGAATGTAACAGAGCAAAGTCCAAACTTCCTCTTTTACTTGATTTTCCGTCAAATGAAATTTTAACGGTTTCAGAAACACTTCACGGTTCAATTGTTGTTAAATCGATATAAGGGTCTCTGATAACAAAGTTTGCAGAAATTCAGGTATCAGACTAATGATTTTGCAATTTTTAATGCTTCTTCGTAATTGGGTTCAGTTGTAACTTCCGAAACGTATTCAACGTGTTTTATGATGTTATCCGCATCCACAACAATAACCCCTCTGGCTAATAATCTCAGGGGTTCCATTACAAAACCGTATTTAGAGCCGAAGTCTAAATCTTTGTGGTCTGATATTGTAATTGCAGTATCAATACCTTCTGCACCGCAAAAACGTTTTTGAGCAAAGGGTAGGTCAACAGATATTGACAAAATAGTAATGTTTTTGTTTTCAGAGGCTTCTTTATTGAATCGTTTGTTTTGAATTGCACATACTCCTGTGTCTAATGAAGGAAATACTGAAAGTATTTTTACTTTTCCGTCAAAATCAGAAAATTTAACAGGTTTTAAATCGTTTCCTACTGCGGTAAAATCAGGTGCTTTGTCTCCTGTTTTAACAGCATTTCCTGAAAGAGGCATCGGGTTTCCTGCAAATGTAATTTTAATATGATTTGTTTTCATTTTTCTTATTTAGAATGATTATATATAACACAAATAAACAACAAAAGATTTTATTTTCCTAATAATTAGATATGAAATTTTGAAAATTTATGAAATTTGATTAAATTTAATAAAAATTCCAATTGATGAAGCCATATAAAATCGGTTTAGTATTAGGCGGAGGCGGAACTCGCGGCTTTGCTCATTTAGGTATTATAAAAGCTTTGGCGGAAAAAGGAATAAAACCCGATATAATTTCGGGAGCCAGTGCCGGTTCTATTGCGGGTTCACTAATTGCCGACGGTAAATCTCCGGATGAGGCTTTAGAAATAATCGGCAAAAAAAGTTTTTTTAAAAATACAAGAATTCGGTTTCCAAAAGACGGTTTTTTTAGTTTTGACGGTTTGATTCAGGAATTAAATAACATATACTCTGTTAAGCGGATGGAGGATTTACTAATTCCGTTGTATGTTGCGATTACAAATTTAAACAGCGGAAAGGTAGAATATCACCGAGAAGGAAAATTAACAGATTTTGTAATTGCGTCATCCAGTATTCCGATATTATTTAAACCAATAGTATTAAACGGGCAAATGTATGTTGACGGAGGATTAATAGATAATTTGCCTGTAAAACCCATCGAACATATTTGTGAAAAAATAATAGCGGTAAATATAATGCCCATTGTTGAAAAATCTACTTTCAAAGGGATGAAACAAATTATAACACGAACATTAGATTTAACGGTAAATTGTAAAACTCAGGAAGCCAAAAAACGCACTGATTTTTTTATTGAACCTCCCTTATTAAGGCATTATCCTATTTTTAGCACAAAAAAAGCAAAAGAAATATTTGAAATCGGATATAACTATACTAAGGAATTAGATATTAAGTTTTAAAGGTCTTCCGAGTCATCTCCCGCGTCATCTTCAAAATCATCTCCTTCAAAATTATCATCAAAGCCGTTTTTAAACGAATCATCAGATTCGTCATCGGAGGTAAAATCTGTATCTGATTCTGTATCCGTATATTTATCCGTATATTCTTCTTTTATTTCTTCTTTCAAAAATCCGTCATCATCATAATCAAAGTCATCTGTAATTATTTGTTCTGCTTTTTTAACCGACATTCTGATTAAATAAATTTTCTCATCGGTTTCAAAAGGTAAAGCACTGACATTGTTACCGTTAATATCTGTATATTGAATCAGGTGCTTAGAAAACCCTTCGGGGTAACTTAGTTTTACCTGTTCTTTAATTTCTTGACTAAGTTTTTCAAAATCTTGTAGAATTCTTTTTTTACTCATTTTGATTTCTGTGTGAACGGTTAATTAGTTTAATCAGGCTACAAATGAAATATATTTTTTTAAAAGATATATATTTTAAAAAATGTTTTAAAATATATAGTAAAAAGTAATTTTAAATTTAACGCAATTTATCAATTATAGTTGAAATTTCTTTAAAGATATCGTCAATATTTCCGACACCGTTAATTTCATGTAATTTCCCCTGGTCTGCGTAATATTCTGCAACTTTTGCAGTTGTTAATTTATACGTTTGAATTCTTTTTTCAATAATATCCGGTGTGTCGTCAATTCTTCCGCCTATTTTTGCTCTTTCCGATAATCGTCTGACTAATTCATCTTTGTCAACATCTAAGGCAAACATGGCTGATATTTCGTAATTTTTATTTGCCAATAATTTGTGTAATCCTTTGGCTTGTTCAACGGTTCGCGGGAAACCGTCTAATACAACTCCTGATGTACCTTTATTTGCTTCAATTTCTTTGACAACCATACCTAAGATAATGTCATCGGGGACTAATCCGCCTTTATTCATGTGGTTTTTAGCAATTTGGCCAAGTTTTGAGTTTATTTCAAGTTCTTTACGAAGAATGTCACCGGTTGATAAGTGAACCAAATTGTATTTTTCTATTATTTTTTTTGATTGAGTTCCTTTACCGGATCCGGGAGGTCCGAATAATAAGAAATATTTTACTTTTGAAATAGTTTTGTTTTTAATTGCTTCGGCATTCGTGTAAATTGCAGTTAAATTTCTGCCTAAACCGTCATAATCTAAACCATATCCGACGATAAAATCATCCGGAATTTCCATTCCGATATAGTCAATAGTGTAGTTTCTCATGAAAGCATCCGGTTTTACAAGCAAACTGGCGATACGAATTTCTTTTGGTCCGAGTTCTTGAATTTGATCGACAATTTTCTCCATTGTTATTCCGGAGTCAATAATGTCTTCAAGAATAACAACCGTTTTCCCTGTTAAGTCTTCGTTTAAGCCGATTAATTTTTTTACGTTTCCGGTTGATTTTGTACCTTCGTATGAAGCAAATTTAATAAATGAAATATGTGCATCAAATTCTATTCGTTTGAATAAATCGGAGGCAAACATAAAGGCTCCGTTTAAAATTGCTACAAAAATAACGTCTTTACCTAAAAGTTGAGCATTCATTTCATCAGCCATGTCTTGAACGGCATCCTGAATACGTTTGGTAGGTATCGTTAATTCAAATTCTTTATCGTGAAGCTTAATTCTCATCGTTTAAAATAATTATGTGCTGTTAAAAAGTTACAAATGTAATAAAATGTTTTTCATTCAAATAGCAAAAAATGCCTAAAAATTTATTAATATTGAAATTTTTTAACACATGATTAATTCAATAATAATGAAAGTAATATTATTTGTAATCAGTTTTTTTGCAATTTCCCGATTAAGTTATGCTCAATATCAGACGGAAACAGGAGCACGTCAGGGTGGTATGGCAGGTTCGGGAATAATTGTTAATGATCTTTGGTCATCTTATCATAATCAAGCGGGTTTAGCGGATATAAAGGGATTAAGTGCCGGCATATTTTATTCGAATGTATTTAATGTTGATGCCTTTCGTCAAACTGCATTTGCAATTTCTGTTCCTACAGAAACTTATGGAGTTGCAGGATTTAATTACACACTTTCGGGGGATGAATTTTCAAATTTCAGTAAATTCGGATTATTATATTCTAAGCGTTTAGGCAAAAGAATTACTGCGGGAATACAAATTGATTATTTCAGACGAGCACAATTAACTTTCGGTGTAACGAGTATAGCTGTCGGCGAGTTCGGGCTTATTGCCGAACCTGTGAAGAATCTTTTTATAGGAGCACATGTTTTTAATCCGTGGAGAGCAAAATTTGCCGGTACAAACGAATATATGACTTCAATTTTCAGAATAGGTGCAGGTTATAAATTTTCAGAAAATGTTTTATTTACATTGGAAGGAGAGAAAGATATTGAACAAAAGTCGGTAATAAGAGGCGGAGTTGATTATCAATTATTTGAAGGATTGTTTTTACGTGCGGGCGTTGCATCAAACCCTACAAAATATAGTTTCGGCTTGGGTTACACAATTAAAGGGATAACAATTAATGCTGCATATATCAATCATAATGTAATAGGTTATTATATGCAGTTTGGATTAGCTTATTCTATATTAAAAAAACGGAAGTAGTTTACTTGTTTTCGTTTTTTAATTGTTCTCTTTTCCATGATTGAAAAACCTTGTAGTAAGCAGCTTCAAAATTCTCTGCCGGACCGGGAGCAGGATACAATAATAAATTTCCGTCAGGATGAATCAGATAATATGTCGGGTAGGCTGCAATGTTATAATCTGTTAATATTTTATCATTTTCATCACAATGAAGGATTGTCCAATCGTAATTTTTTAAACTTTTAATATAGTTTGTGTTGTTATCTTTAAATATCATTACAATTTCTAAAGCTTCAATTTTTTTTTCGTCCAAGTTTTTTATTAACTCTATTTCATTTTGGCAGGTATAACTGTCTTTATCATAGAAACAAAGATATACAAATGAATTTCCGAAATCTTTTATTGAATGCTTTTTTGAGTCTTTATCGTACAAATTAAAGCCGGGAACTTGATAACCGATAATCATTTGGGAAGAATTGTTTAAAAAAGTGCTGATAATTTCTTTGTTTCGTTTTTCCAAATCTGATTTTTCTGAGGAAATCAATAAATTAATGATGTTTTTTTGATATATCGGATTTTGGTAAAATAAAGCTGCTAAATTCAAAATTAAAAGATATTCTCTGAACTCTTTGTTTATAAATATTTCATCGGTTTGAAGTAAATTCATATATGCATTCCATGAATAATCAGATGATAAATAATCATATATTTTTTTTGAAAAAGTATCGAAAATAAAGGTAGAAAAAGATTCGTTTAAAAATTTATTATATGCAGGATTTTGGTATAGTACAGGTTGTTTTGCGAAATTAGTTCTTATAATTTCATTTTTATTGTTGTAAAATGATAAATACCTGAATTGTAACAAACTATAGTTTACATAGTTATTAAAGAAATAATCGTTATAAAGTGATGCACTGTCTCTGAGTTTTGTAATTTCTTTATCTGTTAAGCTGAAATTTGAATTTTTTTTCTCTTCAAAAATATATTTAACTGATTTGTTGTATAAGTTGTCAAAATGTTTTATCGCTGTACTTAAATTGTTTGTATTATTTAGTGTTCTGATGTAAAATTCAATCGGGCGGAAATAAGGATTTAGTCTGTCAGATTCGTTTTTCACGGTTTTTTTAGGCAGAATAATTTTATAGCTTTGACCGGGTTCAATAAATAGTATTCCTTCAAAAACATCTAAATTAATAAACACAGGAATTGTATCGGTTTCAGTAAAATCAAATGAAAAATTCCCTTCTGAATCAACTGTTGAACGACTTATTATTTTCTTTGATTTTGTAATATAATCATCAAGTTTGAATAGTTCTAATTGTTCACCGGTATAGGATGCTGCGTTTCCGTATATTCTAATGTTTTGAGATAAAACAGCAGGAAACTCTAAAAAAATAATTAAGAAAAATAAGACAATAAATTTATTCATGATTATTTATTAGGATAGTAAACGTAATGGATGATGAATATATTATTCGGCATTATTTATGATTTGCTCTAATTTTTTTTGCCGGCTGATATCAAAACCGATATTAATAATTTTTTGAAACTGATTTTCTTTGTTATAAACGGGAGTTAAGGTTTCTTGCAGCCAAACATCGGTTGCTTCATCGTTTAGATGAAAAATGCGTGTTCTTACTTTTCCTGATTGTAAATCTGTTTTAAATTGTGTCAACCAATCATTATTTTCTTCCGGTTGAGGCAAAAAGTTAAAAAGAGAATTGTTTATATATTCATCTGTTTTATTTTTAAAAATGTGCTTGCTTTTTGTGTTCATGTATGTAACTTGTCCGTCAAAATTGTAATGAATAACAGAAACAACCGTTGACAAAGCAGATGAGATGTATTCATTTTCAGCAATTTGCTCTGATAATAATTGCTTGTCATTTTTAAAGCCTTCCAAAAGTTCGGTAATGTGTTTTTCTTTTTGAGCAAGTTCTTGCTTTAAACGATTGTAATCTTCTGCTAATATTTTTGTTTTCTCAATATTTCGGATATTTGAAATTTGTGACGCCAAACGTTCGCTCAAAATATTCAAAAATTCAATTTTATAATCAGATATTTTTTTTAGAGAGGCAAGTTCTAAAACTCCGAATAATTTTGATTCAAAAATCAGAGGAATTAATAAAAGCGTATCAGGTGAATTTTCGCCCAAGCCTGAGCTAATGTATGTATATCCTTCGGGCAAATTTTCAATTTTTATGGTTTTTTGTTCTTTTGCGCACTTTCCTATAATCCCTTCACCTATTTCAATTTCGGCATCTAACTTTCTTTTTTTGTCATAGGCATAGGCCGCCTCCAAAATCAACACATTTTTTTCATTTTTTTGATATAAAATAAAAAATCCGACTTGTTCAATTTGCAGATACTGAACAATTTTTTTTACAACTTGGTTTGCCATATTTTGAGTTGAATCAAAACTTTGTTGTAAAAGTGCCGTAAAATCGGCAATACCGTTTTGATGCCATTGGATTTTTGAGTTTTCTTCCTCGCTTTGCTTTTTTTCTTTTTCAGCACTTGAAATGGCTTCTTTAATTTCAACCAGTTCTTTCAAAATAGGTATATCCGTTTCTGTTTTAGAAAGGGAAACGGGTGTTTCGATACCGGTTTTAATTTCCTGAAATATGTTTTGAATGACAGTAATCGTTTTATTTAGTTGCTCTAATTCGTTTGAAAGTAAACCAAGTTCGTCTTTTTTCTGTAAACCTATGGTTTCATTTTTTTTTGTAGTTCCTTTATTGATGTTTTCTGCATATAATTTTAATTTAAAAACACCATTCGGTATGCCACTGAATAACACATAAATAATAAAGCTGTTAATAAGAACGGCTGTAATTAAAACAAAAATAAAAGCAGTAAGGTTTTCTTCGGCAAAAATTTTGATTTTAGAAATCGGTATAAAAATTATTATTACAAGGAAGTAAAATAATATTGAAGAAAGAATTGAAATTGTTATTTTTGATTTGATATTCATGCCGATTCTATATGTCAGAGCAAAGATACTAATTTTAATTTGAATTTTTTATCTTCTGTTTTTTCACCGGTTTATTCTCTTTCCCTTTAACAACCACAACAATTTCTCCTTTAATCGGTTTTTTAGAGAAATACTCTTTCAATATTATTGCATTTCCTCTGATTGTTTCTTCATAAATTTTGGTGAGTTCACGTGAAACCGATATTTCTCTTTCATTACCGAAAATTTCAGAAATTTGCTCTAAGAATTTTATTAAACGGTGAGGTGATTCGTAAAATATAATAGTTCTTTCTTCACTTTCAAGTTCGAGCAAACGTTTTTGGCGGCCTTTTTTTTGCGGGAGAAAACCTTCAAAACAAAATTTGTCTGACGGGAATCCGGAATTAATTAATGCCGGAATAAATGCACTTGCACCGGGGAGTGTTTCAATATTAATGTCATTTTTAATGCATTCTCGTATAATTAAAAATCCGGGATCCGAAATACCGGGAGTACCGGCATCAGTTACTAATGCGATTTCAATACCTGAGTTTAATTTTTCAATAATTTGATTTATAATTTGATGCTCGTTAAATTTATGGTATGCAAGCAGTTTTGTCTTTATATTAAGGTGATGTAATAATAGTCCTGTTTTTCGGGTATCTTCAGCTAAAATCAATTCAACCGATTTTAATACTTCAACCGCTCGGTATGTTATGTCTTGTAAATTTCCTATGGGTGTAGGAACGATTATTAATTTTGACATATTTTTAGTGGGATGTTTAAAAAATTAAAAGTAAAAAAATATTATATTCGTTTCAGCTTTTTCTTTTTAATAAAAAAGTAAATTAAGAAACTCCAAAATCCTAAAATTGCAATAAATGAAATCAGATTAGAGAGTTGCGAATATTTCGGAATATAATAGAGTTCAATTGTGTGATTTCCTTCGGGCAGAATAATTCCGGTAAAACCGATATTTATTCTTGATAATTTAGTTTTTTTGTCGTTGATTTTTATTTTCCAGCCGTCATCAAAAGGAATTGTAAAAAATAACAATTTTGTTTTTCTTAAGCTTATTTTTCCTTTGATAGTTGATTGTGTAAAATCTGTAATTTGTAAAGAATCTTGTTTTAGTTCATCGGTTATTTTTTTATATCTATTAAAATTAAAATTTACGGCGGGAACAATAATGCTCGTGTCATTAGGATTGATTTTTTCAAATTCATCAATATTTATGCTTTTGTTAAAATATTTTTCGTAAACAAAACCACTCAGCAGAGCAATTTGATTTTTAAAATTTGAAACACTGTATTTTTTAATTGTTAATAAATATCTGTCGGTATTATCGGTTCCGATGTTTGTTTTTAAAGCGTTTGTAAATAAATTTTCATTAGGGAAATTAATATTTAACAGTTCTTGCAATTTATTGATTAATGTATTAAGTTCTTGAAATTCAACATTTCGAGATAAATCTTGGTAAAGATTACTAAGGGTTTGTTCGCTGATTTGATAGCTAATTAGGCTTTTAAAATCTTCGTAATCAATATATTTATCATAGGTATAAGCAAATGGCAAAGCATATCGGTTTTTCAAAACAGTAATGCCTTTAATTCTTGCTATGGAATCAAAGCCGAATTTCAAAAATTCCGGATTTTCTGATTTTGAAAGATGGTATTTTACGTTTCCGAAGGTCTGTAAAAGCGGATAGTTGCGGAAACCTGTAAGCCAACGGGTTGCAGTTTCATCTCCTTTTTGAATTAAGCCGGTTTCTTCCAAAAATCGAACATAATTTAATTGGTTAAATGACGAATAGCTTGTTGTGCCAAAATAGCCTTGTGCAAGCGCATCATTTAAACTTGAATGAACTGCACTTCCGGATTGATAATCTTTTTCGGTTCTGTAAAATGCGGTTTTGTTTATTTCTTTGATATAGTTTACGGCTTCAATTGTTCCGTCATTATAGCCTGCTTTTTCTGTTTTAAATTCTTGTTTTGTAACAGGTTCTCTGTCGGCATAAGACGTGTAAGAAAAATAGCTGAGTTCGGCAAGTAAAAGAAGTATAATTCCTATTTGAGCAATTTTCTTATATTTTGGTTTTGATAACAGCAGCAGCATTATTGAATAAGCAATTATTAACAATGCTGCCGCATTTCGTATGTTTATATTTAAAGCATTTTCCGGAATAGAATTATAGGGATAAAATAATCCGGTCAGCAAAATTAAAATGGTTGCTGAAAGCAGTATGATGTTAATCTTAAATTTTTTATCCAATTCGTTGAGCGCATAAATTGCGAAAAATAAAAGCGTAAACGGAATAAAAAAATCAAAACCGTATCTGAAATAGTCGCCTGTAAATGCCAGAAATGCATAACGAAAATAAGGAATAAATAAAGTGCTTGTCCAAATAGCCGCAAAAATTCCGAATATTATTTTTTTTCGTTTAGAAAGATGTATAAATACTTGCGGGGCAATTAATAATGTAAATAATCCGATATAAAATAAAGGGGATTCTAAATAATTGTTCCAACCTTGAAATTTGTTTCCCGTTCCGAGAATATCACTTGAATAAAATCGTAAAATTGTTGATGCTCCTAAATCGGTTTGTTCTGCGATTTCTTTTCCTGAGCTTAATATATCAGAGTATGACGCATTTCCTGAAACTCTGGGGCTGTTATACATTTTTGTAAAAGAAACAATAAGCTGCCGGATATTCATTAAGAAACCGATTAAACCTAATAAAAGCATTTTTAAAGCCAACTTGATGTATTGCGAAATTTTATTTTCTTTTTCGGAGAAAAATCGGAATAAGGAGTAAATTATTAGGAAAACTGTGTAAATATATAGAACAAACACGTTAGAAGACAGCCAAATAACAGCAAAAGGAAAGAAATACCAACGCTTGTTCAGGTATAATTGTTCAAAAGCAAACAATAAGAACATTGCTTTGAAAATATGAGATGAAAATCCCCATCCGCTGCCAACTACCATATATCCTGAAAACGTAATCAGTAAAGCACCGATAAATGCAGAAAATTTCTTTACCGACAGGGTTCTGAAATACAGAAATGTTATTATTCCGCCGAATAGGAAGTCATAGATAAAAATTTTAATAAAACGAGAAAAAATTAAAGAATCACTACCGTATTTTATTGCTGAAATATAATCAATGCCTTGTCTTAACAATCCGTATGGTTCTGTGGCTAAACCGGTTTCAAAATTTTGTCCCATTCCTTTATAAAAAGACCATTCAGAAAAAAAGCCTTCTTTTAACATATTAACGTTATGAACTAATCCGGGATAATTTTGATTAATTGAGTCGCTTCCAATGTCTTTAAAAAAAAACAAATAATCAAGTGTTAAGTATTTATAAAATGCAATCAGCCCAACGGTTATAATTAATCCCGCCAGAACCCATACATTAAGGGGAAGTTCCGGCTGCATAATTTTTGATTGGGTTTGAATTTTATTACTTGCCGATTTCGGGTTTTTAGGCTTCTGAATAACAACAGTTTCCTTTTTTTGTCTCTTCATAAAAATTTTAAATATAAAGAAGTGTTTTTTGTTTCAAAAATAGGATAATTATATGAAACACCCATGTAAAAACAATTTTTCATACAAAAGAGCATGTCTAAATAAACCGGCTTGCATAATTCTTCAAGGTTTTTAGGTGTTCCTATGTGCCGGAAAAACAAGCAAAATAAATAATGATATACATTCAATTTGCAGAATATTAATTAATTGCATGTTCTTAGACATATTAAACTGAAAACGTTTAAATTATTAATTTTATATTTGTTGAAAATATAGGCTTTTGAATAATTTAAGAAAAAAAATTTATAAAATATCTAAAAAATCCGGAGATAAAATGGGCTTTGATTTGCCTTATTTTATTGAAAACGGGTTTTGGGTTTTGTTGTCGCAAGCTGTTAATACAGGAGCTGCATTTATTATGTCGATATTTTTTGCTCGATACTTATCAAAAGAAACATTCGGCGAATATCAATTGATTGTTTCAATCATCGGAATTTTAGCAATATTTTCATATACCGGTTTAAATACTTCAATTTTGAGATCAGTTGCTCGAGGTTATGAGAAAAGTTATAAAACTGCTGTAAATTTCAGCTTTAAAAAATCACTTTTAGCTATTCCGATTTTTTTAATTTTGTCAGTTTGGTATTATTTTCATGAAAAAACAGATGTTGCCTGTGTATTGATTTTTGCGGGATTAGCTTTTGCTTTTATTCAAGCTCATAACAAATGGTTTGCTTTTTGGAAAGGGAAAGAAAAATTTGAAAAAACGGCAAAACAACAAATTATTCAAAGCGTAATTTTAAATTCAAGTTTAATTCTTGCCGCAGTATTTTTTTCAGAGTATTTGATAGTTACAGCAGGAACTTATTTAGTTGTAAATGCCGGCTTTAATACCTTGTGGCATTTTAAAGCAAAACATGCAATTGTAGGTAACAAAATTGATGAGGATTGCATCCCTTACGGAAAATACATGACCAAAATGGGAATTTTATCAAGTTTAATTTTATATTTTGATAAGATAATTATCGGATTTATTGATTTAGAACTTTTAGCTGTTTACGGCATTGCCCTAAAACTTTTTGATGTTGTTAAGCAAATCATCAGAAGTTTTTACTCTGTAAGTACTCCAAAATTTGCCAAGAAAAAAGTAACAATAAAAAAACAAGAACTATTTATCATGATTATCGGCGGAATTTTGTTATCCGGATTAATTTATGCTGTTTCCGAACCGATTATAATTTATTTCTTTACCGAAGAATACACAGAAGCCGTTAATATATTTAAAAAGTTGTTGTTTGTTTTACCTTTTGTATTTGTAAGTCCTTTATTTGCTATTAAAGCTAATGCAGAAAAAGATAAATCAAAAATAGTGAAAAAAAATATTTTAGTGCCGGCTGTTGCAATAGTCGGTTCAATCCTGATATTTTTATTAACAAATAACATGGAGTATTTCGTTTTATCAAAGGTATTTATTATGCAAATTGCTTTTTTTATTGTTTTAGTTCCGTTGAAATCAAAAATTTAGGCTTGACCTACAGCAAACATATATACCGGCAAATCTTTTGAACTTACAAATTTCATAAACGGATTCAGATTTAAAATTGTTAATACATTGAACAGATATCTGTTTAAGTTCACGGCAGGATATTTGATTTGTTTTTTATATTTTAAATAGCTGAACATTTTATGACTTTCCCTTAATTCAATGAATCTAAAGTATGTTGAAAAAAGTTCAATAAATTCGTGTTGAAAAAATTCTTTAACATGCATGGTGTCAAATGGTTTTTCGGATATTCTGACAGGAGTGCCGATAATAATTAAGGCATCTTTTTTAGAAATTCGTTTTATTTCTGCCGTCATTTTTTCCGGATATTGTACATGTTCAATGACATCGGAAGAAATTATCAAATCGAAAGTATTTTCCTGAAAATTGATATGATAAACTTCAGAAACTGAAAATTGTGCTTCAGGAATTTTAAGCTTTGCTGTTTTTATGGCTTCTTCAGACAAATCAATTCCGAACATATTAAAATTAATGTTTTTTATTTGTTTTTTAAGTAAATATAGTAAAACACCGTCGCCGCAGCCGACATCAAGAATGTTAAGGCTTGTTTCACTCGAAAAACCTAATTTTGAGATATATTCTTCAATTAATTGTATCTGTTTTAAATAGCGTGCTAAAACAAATGCGTTTAATTTTCTTAAATTAAACTTATTAATTTGTTTATAGTGATAATCGGAACTTCTGGTTTTGTATTTAGTAAATTGAATTTCATTCATAATTTTTACAATTTAATACCTATTCTTCCTGTTAAATCAATTCTGTTCAGTAAAATTGGTATTTTGTTTTCGGTAAAATATTCGTCAACTGCTTTTCTGCAACCCAACCAATAACCGTAATCGTCAATTATTAAAACTCCTTTCGGAGAAAGTGAAGGGTAGAGGTATGTTAATTCGTGAAATGTTGATTCGTACCAGTCGGTATCTAATCGTAAAAGTGCAATATTTTCAGGTATAATTTCAGGAATGGTGTCTTCAACCTTTCCTTTTACAAAAAAAATGTTTTCTTTTGGGTATCCGGTTGAATATATATTTTTTTTAACTTCTTCTATTTCAGAACGACACCAATCGGAACCGCCTTCCTTATTGATGCTTTGTTTGAATTTTTGAACGGCACTTCGATTTGTATATTTAATATCCTTTTCTGTCGGTTCGGTCATTCCTTCATAGGTATCATAAAGATATATTTTTTTATCGGTGCAATTGTTTTTAATCAAACTTAACGCAATCATCATAGAACTTCCGCCCTTCCAAACTCCGCATTCAACGTAATCTCCGGGAATTTGGTTTTTAAGGGTATATTCAATGCTTTTATAAACCGAATAGAGCCTTTCAACGGATGTCATCGTAAAAGGGAAACATTTTTCTGCTAAATCAAGAAAATCTTTTTCCATATCGGAAAAGGGATTTTCTTTCTTAATTTTTATAATTTTATAACCGATTTTATTTAAAATTCCTGAAAATATGCCCATTTTTATTTTTTTGCGATAATAAAATATCCGCCGTGGTAATTCCCCAATTTTTGGTGATTTTTTATGAATTTTGAATTATCTAATTTATTTATCAAGTTAAATATTGGGAACATAAAATATGCTATATGTCTGATAATTATCGGTAATGACTGAATCAATGTTTTTTCATGGCATTTCTGACGGTAAAAAATCGTCCCGTAATTTCGATGGTTTCAATTTTAAAACCGATGTTATTTAATTCCTTTTCCCATTTTGAATAAGTCCATCGCTGAAAATCAAAGGGATCGGCATGAATAGGGTATAAAAAAGGAACCGACATAATAAATGTACCGTTTGGTTTTAAAACTCTGAAACATTCTTTCAGTCCGCAGCTGATTTTTTCGACATGTTCAAAAAGTTCAACAGCATTAACAACATCAATACTTTCCGGTTTGATAGTTTTCATGTCGGCAACATCAGTTATGATGTCAGGCTTATATGAGGGTTCAATGTCTGCAAAAATCCATTTTTCTACACTTTCCTTAGGTTTTACAAAAGCACCTCTGTCACGTCCGCCGATATCTAATACAACTCCCTTATATTCAGAGATATATTTTTTTTGCAGATAATCAATCTGTTTTCTTCTGTCGCTGCTTCGGAAATAATATTTTAATTGTTTGAAGGTCATTTTATAAATTTTCTGTAACAATGATATAAAATGTAAATAGATTTTGCAAAAAAACACTATGCGTATTTTTATTTTTTATTGTTTGCCGAGCTTATTTATTTAGTTTTTTTACAAGTTTATATTTTAAAATTTCTGTTCGTAACGCTATAAGATTTTTAAAATTTAAATGCTTCGGATGTTTTATATTTTGGAAAATAGTTTTAATGAAATTAATATATTCGGCAGCAACTTCATTCATTGAAGGCAATTGAATTTCATTTTGACAGGAGTTATAGTTATCTTTTATATGATGTAGTTTTTTTATAATTTCAGAATGCTCATTGTAAATACATCCGGCTTTTCCGATAATTTCAGGATGTCCGCCGTCATTATAAGCTAATGCGGGTAAACCGCAATGCAGTGCCTCAATGAGCGAATTTGAGCACGGATCATTTTTTGATGCTGTAATAAAAATATCGTGTTGTTTTAAAAGTTCTGCAAGTTGATTTCCGGGCAAAGCTTCAATGTGTTTGATATTTCTGAATTTAACAGGACTGTTTCCGCAAAATGTCATTTCAAATTCAGAAAAATTCAGTGCGGTATCAAGATATTTATACGTATCAAAACCTTTGCTCATATTTGATGCCCAGCTGGTTGCAATTATTTTTGTTTTTCGATTCGGATTAAACGGTTCTTTTTTTGAATGATTAAATAGCAGAGGATCGGGTGCATTTGTAATTATTGTTTCGGGAACATTAATTTTGAGGCCGAGTTCGATATTTTTATTTTTTGACCATTGAGATTGAAAAATAATTCCGTCTGCAATTAAATTGTTTGTTTTATATATGAGCTTGTCTAATTTTAAAGTATCCTTCCGGATTAAAAAAACAGGTCCGTCAATGCGGTGGATAAATACTTTTTCGGGATGATTGGCTTTAAGCCTAATTAAATCATTAAGTCGGTGATGACTGTTAAATAAAATAACATCAGCTTTTTCAGGATTTTGTTCATAAATGTTTTTAATTATTAAATCATTTTTTAGTGCTTTTAAAAATTGGTTCCCGCCGCCATAGGGTCCGGATTTTATTTCCAAAAAAATATTAATTTTCATTTGTTTTTTAAATTATTTTCAAAGTTCAGACAGAATCGCATCATAAAATAATTATTCTTGTGTGTAAATAATTATTTTATAATGCTTGTAATATGTTATAACTTTTTTAAAATTACAAAAAATGTTGCTCCGTATCCGCTATATTTTCGGGAAAGGAATTTGTTAATTTTTTTAAACAATAAATTTTTCTGACTTATTTTACCGATAAAATTATATGTTTCAAGATGTTCGATTTCAAAATTCGGCAGATATTTATCTTTAAGTTCAGAAATATCAATTCCCTTTGTTTTGTCTATTTTTTTTCCTGCTGAGGGAGAATGAAAATCTGTCATTTTATTGATTTCATCAGTACTTAAAATATTTTCGATAGCTTTTTCTTTAATTAGCTGTATATTAATTTGTTCTGTAATACTGTTTAATTTGTTTTTCTGTTTAACTATTCGGTTAATTTTTGTTATACGTGCTAAGGTAATTAAGAATTTTTTAAACGATGTAAATGATTGAAGAAACAAGAATAACTTTAATAAAAAAGAATGATTATAAAATGCTTTATTCGGTTCATGTCCGATAATTATTCGTCCGCCGGGTTTTGTGATTCGGTTTAAGTCCAGAAAAAATTGCGTTAAATCGGGAACATGATGAACAACAGAATTTATTGTGATGATGTCGGCATTTTTTGTAAGTATTGAATTTCCTGAAAGTTTAACAAAATCAAATTGACATTTAAAACCGGTTTTTAAATTTTTTTCGGCAACTTTTAACATTTCTTGTGACAGGTCAGAACATATAATAAAATCATTTTCCGTGCAAAACTCAGCAATGTTAATCGGAACAAAGCCGGTTCCGGTTCCGATATCCAAAATTGTAATCGGAGAGTTGTATTCGGATTTGATTTTTTGAAAATTATGTTTCCAACGCTGCGTTTCACCTTTAAAAATATCCTGATGTTTGTTTTGATAGGATTTTCCTTCTAAATCATGGAAAATTTCATTAACTTTTATGGCTAATTCTTTGTTATTGAGCATTTGAAACAGTTTCGATTATGTTTTTAAGTCGTTGTTTATAGGCTTTGAAATTATTTATATTAATAATTTTCTCATAATTTTTTTCGGCAAATTGTTCTTTTAAACCGGGATGTTCATTAAAATCATTTATTTTTTCGATGAAACATTGAGTATTTGAACAAATTGATTCAGGAATCAGCAAATCAGAAGCCATACCGACCGGTGTGCTCAAAATCGGTATTTTGCATAAGGATGCCTCCGTTACGGCTTTCGGGCCGCCTTCGGAAACAGAAGTTATTACATACAAATCAATTAAATTATAAAGCAGATTAATATGTGATTCTGATAAATTGTTTTCATTAATATCGTCTTGTAAATTTGTAACAAAATTTTCATTTCCGATAAATAAATAGGGTATTTGATTTAATTTGCATTGATTTATCAGATAATGTCTTCTGGGACCGGCTAATAAAAGAATAATTTTTGAACGGTCAGTTTCTTTCAGAATATCAACAATCATATCCGGGTTTTTATGCCATTTGGCTTTAGTTAAATCGTCGCCGCGACTGTCGCGTTGGAAAGAGCCGATAATAAATTTATTTTGTATGAGTGTAAAATCAAGATTTATTTCGTTGCATATTTCCTTTTTTGATTTCTTAAGATTTTTGAAAATGTTTTCATCAACATAAAAAGGATTTATGAATATTTTTTCAGGACTGATTTTATGATTCAGAAGAAATTGTTTTTGTTTGTTATTTGCACATATCCAAAAATCGGTGAATGAAAAGTATTTTGTAATGTTTTTTTTATTTTCTTCGGGGTCGTTTGTGATAATATTAATAATTTTTCGATTGTTTTTAAATTTTCTCAGAAAGTAAAATTTTCGTTTTAAAATGTACGAATACCAAACATTCAGTATAATATCGGCATTTAAAAAGCAAGAAACAATTTTGTATCCTTGTTCGCTCAGAGCCTTTTTATTATAGAAATGATCCTTGTCAACTGACCAGCCCTGTTTGTCTTTTCCTATAATTTTAATTTTAACCGTCATTTTTTTCTGCAATTACAAAAGTTCTGTTGTTGCTGATTTTAATAATTCGTTTTGAATAATTATTTTTAAAGCAAATTTCATCAACGGCTTTAACAACACCGGGGAATTGGTTTTCTGAATAATCATCAAAGAAAATGATGTCGTTTTTTTGTTGCTTGTTAATCAGGTAATTAAACTCTGTCAATACGTGCGAGTAATCATGTACGGCATCTAAAAATGCAAAATGAATTCGAGGTATATGGGTTCTTTTTAATTCGGTTTTAGTGTTTCCTTGATGAAAAACTATATGGTTGTCAATAAGGTATTTGTATTCTTTGAGAAGCTCTTCTCTGGTTTTTTTACCTTCCGTATCATCTATTGTGTTCCAATACATTTTATGTGTATGCGGTAATACGTCAAAAGTAAATATTTTACCCTGTATATTTGAATCAGCAAGAGCTTTAGCCATAACAATTGCAGAAAATCCTTTAGCTGTTCCGGTTTCAAAAACATTAATATTCACAATTTCGTTTTTTGAAATATACATCCTTAAGAACGAATACAGCAATCTTCCGTGTTGATAACAGATGTCTGATTTTTTAATGCCGACTTGAGTGTGTAAAGCTAAGTTGTCAAGAAATTGATTATCAATCCTGAAATGATTTTCTGTTTCTATTTGGTCAACAAGAGGAAATTGAATTAATTTAGCCTTAGCAGCCAATTTTAAATAGTCCTCTTTTGTCCCCTTAGGTTTTTTTGTCAACGGCGATGAATACCAATTCCTTTCCGCATATTTATTAACAAGGTTTACTATAAAATTATCAAATTTTTGAATGATTCTCGGATACATATTTTTTATTTTTTCCAAATACTGAGGTCTTTATTTAAGAATTTTTCTAATTCTTCAATTTCAGACAAATATTTACGGTTTAAGTTATTTTTAGTCAGATAATTCATTTGCGGATACGGACGACTTAAATACCGATTATGAAATTGATAGAACGGGTAAAGAAGTTTATGATTACGCGTTAGTTTATTATTTAATAATTTATTTGTGATTTTAAAATTAGCTATTTTAGTTTGATTATATGCTTTTTCGGTTTTAAGTGATTCAATAAACGGCAGTTGCAAAAATTTGAATATTTTATTGAGTTCGTCAAGCGGATTTGTTTTTAATTCTTCGAGTATAACGCAATACATTTGATTTTTTTTGAAATAGTTCAAAAAGGAATGCAGCATTTTCATATATAAGCCGGTATTGAAATAGGAAAAATTAATTAAATGAAAATAATCAAGAGCTATTCTATCGGATTCTTTTTCTATTGCTTGTTCAAAACTGCTTGATTCTCTGTTTTTTGAAAAGGCATGCCAATAGTGCGAATAGGCTCTGTTTATCGGATTTCTCAAAATGAATATTAATTTTGCGTCAGGAACATATTCAAACATTCTTTCAGGAACATAGTCATAAATATAGCTTGAAGTTGATTGACCGATTAAACCGTTTAATTTCTTGGTTTTAAAATGTTTGCTGAATTCACTGATGCCTTTTTTGTAATTTACAGGGTTGTCAAAAAAATGAATTTCAGTATCCGGCGGGCTGAATGTAATTTGCCGGTGTTGTGATAAATATTTTAACAAAGATGTTGTGCCGCATTTTTGAACACCGCATATAATAAAATCAGGTTTAATTGAATTTTTTTCAAGTGTTTTGGTCATTTTCAGCTTAGCTTTTCTAATAAACAAATAAAGTGTTTTTGCGACAAATTAGAGTTAAAAATATTAAACATACGATTAGAAAACTTTTTAAGAGAAGGTTTAAGATAGTTTTGTTCGCTTTCAATAACTTTAATTTCGTAGTTATTTTTTTGAGCGTGAAATTCTATAAAATCTTTGGCTTCATCAAACGAAAAAAACCAGCGATGCCGGTCATGCGGTTTGTAAAACGGCAAACCGTAAAATTTACTGTATTTTCCGTATTGTAGGCGAAGTTCTTTTTTAACAGAATAAGGTTTTTTTCTCAAAAAATGAAATATACTGATATGTGCATTTGGTAAGGTAATAATTATATTTTTTGATGCAATTCGACAAATTTCATTAAAAACGGTATGAAAATTATCCAGATGTTCCAAAACATCGGCACATACAATTGTTTCAAATTGTTTATCCGTAAACGGGAGTTTTTCGGTTTTATCTAAATCAATTACGACATCGGGTTTTCCTGAAATATCAATACCGGTATATATTATTTCGTTTTTAATGTGTTTTTTTAAATCGGCATTATAACATCCGATATCTAAAACGGTTTGAGAGGACAAAAAAATGTACTCAAATCGTTCGGCTAACCATTTGCTTCGTTCTTCTCTGTTTGTATAAAACCAATTCATTTGTTTTGTGTATTTATTATTTGCAGAATTTTTTCGGCAAATAGGTGCATGTTATGATGTTCTTTTGCAAAAATCAGGCTGTTTTCAGAAAATTTTAATAAAATTTCAAGATTTGTTATCATTGTTTCAATTTTTTCTTCTAAATCGGTTTCGTCTTTTGCCTTGAATATATATCCGTTTCGGGCATCTTCAACATAACATTTTGTTCCGTTTTCAGAGCTGCAAATTACCGGTAAACCGAATGCGCTTGCTTCAACAATCGAATAAGCAGCCGGTTCGGCATAACTCGGTAATATATACAAATGGTGGTTCGGATATTGTTTCAAAATTTCTGCATATTCTATGTTTTCATAAAAATGAATATTATGTTCTGCGTTTAAATTTCTAACGGTTTCTGTCAATTTTCGATAATAATTCTTATCACTTGTTTCTCCGAAAAAGTTTAGTTCAATATTGTGTCCCTTTTTTATTAAATTGTAAACGGCATTAACAAGTGCTGATTGAGCCTTACGTTTAGTGTATTTACCTACGGAAATAATTTTTATTTTATTTCTCGGAATTTGGAAAGAATGTTTTTGTTCAGGAAAAACAAAGGGTAAATAATAAACATTTTTGATACCGAAATTTTTAAAAGCCTCAAAGTTTGATTTAATTGGTGTGATATAAGCAAACAGCTTCAAAAATTTGAAAAGTTTTATGTTTAAACGAAAAAGTGTTTCAGAGCCTTTAATATGCGTATATTTGCTTTGTGTCAGCATTAAAACTTTTGTGTGAAATTTTTTAGCCAGATACAAAGATTTCAATGCGCTTATATTTTGAAATGCTTTTAAAATGACAACATCAGGTTTATATTGTTTAAAAATTTGTTTTAATTCTTTTCCGGGAGAAAGCACACGGCGTTCAAAGCTTGATTTTAAATTAGATTTCTTAAAACCTGAAAACGTTTTAATAAGCAAACGAGATATTATTGAAGCGTTAATTATTTTTATATCAATGTGTTCATGAAATTCTGATTGTCCTTTATACAGAGCAATAACTTTTACGGTATGACCCGCATTTTGCAGGGATAATGCTCTGTAATAGAGGTTTGTATGAAAACGTTGCGTAATAATTAAAAACTTCATGTTAAGTGCTTAATGATTTCTTCTAAATTTTTAATATTTTTTTTAATGTTATGATTTTCTGATAAATAGTTAAAGGCATTTTCTCCTTTTATTCTTAAATCATCTTTATTTAATACTAATGCTTTAGTTTCTTGAATAAGTTTTTCAAAATTATTTTCACAAAATATACCGCAATTGTATGCACTAATAAAATTATCCGGATTGACATTTAAAGAAATAATCGGTGTTTTTGTTGATGCCGCTTGTAAAAATGTATTCGGAAATCCTTCATAGTCGGATGTGTTAATAAAAACAAGGGCTTCATTAAAATAGCTAAGGATTTCATTAAATTGAACACATTCGATAAAGCTTAAGTTTTTAAGTTTTTCAGCTTCCGATTTAAGCTTATACCATTGTTTAAAATCCTTTTTATGATAAGGACAAATCATTACAAATTGTATTTCGGGCAAACAGTGAGCTAATTTTATAAATAATTCGGGTTGCTTAAAATCCACAGTTCTTCCGACCCAAAGGACATGTTTTTTTTCAATAATTTTTGGATTATTAAACGAAAAAACATTTTTAAATTCAACACCCTTAATTGAATGGCATTGTGCCAACATTTTTTTTTGATATTGATTTTGAGAAAGAACAACATCGGCATGTTCCAGACCGTATTTAAAAATTTTTCCTGAAATTCCGGAACGTTTTATTCTGCTCATATCCGTATCAACATCATTAGCCGAACGATGAATCAATTTTTTTTTGAATATTTTTTTATAAAATGCCGTAATACCGACTATCGGGTTAAATGTTGTTGTAATAATCACGTCAGGTTTAAGCTTAATTAAAATCAAAAAGTAGTGTAGAGATTTAATTAATTTTGCAATCATACCGTCGTCAGAATTCATAGTAATACTCCTCACCAATATTATGTTTTCGTATGTTTCAGTTCTTTTTTGCTTTTGTTTTTCGGTTAAAAAATAAATTTCAAATTCCGGATTTTTTGCAATTTCGGATGAAAGTAAAAACATTTGAAATTCTGCTCCTCCAAAATTTGTTTGCGGAATATTTTTGAAATACGGATAAGAAGCCGGTGAAAAAAAACAGACTTTTATTTTTTGATTGCCCATGCTTCGATACTTTTACCCGGAATAATAAATCCGATACTGCGATACAACAAAGCTAAAACTTTATGAAGAAATTTGATGTTTTGTGTCGCATTTTTAAATTTTCCGATGTTTTTTTTCCCTTTTGAAATCTGATTTTCTTGAATGTTTTTTGGGGTGTTTTTCTTTCTGAAAATAGATAGTATTTTGCTTTTAATAAACCAAATATCAATTCCGTATGAAGATATATTCAGAGTTGTTAAATTATGATTATCAAATAATTTGCGGATTGTTTTTTTTTCAAAATAGTTTACATGCCCGGGTGGTTTGTTAACGTGATAATTATTAAACCATCTTCTGGACAAGAGATTGAAATCAGGAACTCCCGAAATAATCATTAACCCGTTCGGTTTCAGCAGTTGTTTCAATTTTTCGGTAACTGCATTAACTTCATAAATATGTTCATATGTGGCATGTGAAAAAACAACATCAAAACTATTTTCGGAATATTCGGTTTCAAAAATGTTTTTGGTTTCAATGTTTAAATTAAATTCTTTTCCGGCTAACTCAGAATAAGGCGAAAAATCAGACCCGTATGCTTCAATTCCTTTTCTTTTTGCTCTTAATAAAAATTGCCCTGAGCCGCAGCCGAATTCTAAAAGTTTAAGTTTTGGAGTTTTAAAATGACGAATAATTTTATTGAGTATTTGATCGTAATATGCAGCCGTAATTAAATGTTCTTTTTGGAGATAACGATAAAATGTATCGAGGTCGTAAATATTTTTTTCGAGTACATTTTGTTTGGGAATATCTGCAAAAACCATAGAACAGTTTTCACATCTTAATAAATCTGTGTTGTTCAAATTAATAATGAAACGACCCTTTTGATTGTCGCAAAAAGGACACTTTCTGAATGATATGTTTTTAACTTGCTTCATTCAAATGCTTAATTGTGTTTTTTTTTCCAATGATAAAGAGCCGTAAAAGCGGTATTATCCGTTTTAATTTTTTTAGTGTTTTCATTCAGTTGATTTTCAATAACTGCTTGAACTTCTTCTTTATTTAAAGCAAAATCAAATATTCTTACATTATCAATAAACCCTTTAAAAATTGGATTTATTTGAAATTTTACTAAACTTGAATCTGTGGTTGTTAATTCTTTTTCAACAAGCTCGCCGTTTATAATAACCCCTTGATAAAAATTCTTGTTTTCATATTCTTGAAACCATACGATATTACTTTTCTTTTTATCATGCAGAAAAGCGCTTACCGTATCTATATTTTCTTTAATAAAATAAATACTGTCGTTTACTAATTGACATTCAAGAAATTCGTTATTTTCATCGGCAATCATAAAAACTCTGTCGTTTATTAAATTGTCGGGAAGCAAATCAAAAGAAACAGAATATGAGTTAGAAGCTTTTAAGTTGGCTGCCGGTATATATTGGTTTGCAAAAAAATCATTTAATGAAGCTTTCATCGTTTCATCAAAATAAAAAACTTCAACACCGGTATTGTCAATACCTGTTCCGTTATATTTTTTAAAATATAAATTAACAAATGCTATGAAATGTTTGTCGATTCTATTTTCGTTATGTGTGTGCCATGTTATCCATCCCGATTTATATTGTGATAAATCTTCATATAAATCAGCAAAATTTCTGCCCTTATAACTGCCTAAGCTGATAAATTTTGTTTCCGGTGAAATGCCTTGCATATATAATTTCGGACCCCAATGTTTGAAAACAACATCGCCATTTTTGTAATTCTCTGAAATTGATTTATATGCAATTGAAGGTTTTGCCGGAGATAAGGTATTTGTTTCATATAAAGTTCCAAATCCGTTATAATATTTTAAACTGATTACTATTATTAATAACCCGATAATCAGAAATTGAATTGTTTTTGAGAATAAAACCTTAACTAATATTGTAAAAATTCCAAAAATAAGTAATATCACGATGGGGGTTACAAATGAAATATATCGGAAATGAGGAGCATATTTAAAAACAAATGAAAAAAGAATCCATGTAATTATTGCCGTTAAAAAGAGTGCTAAATATGTTTTTCGGAATAAATTGTGTTTAATAATAAAATAAATTGAAAGACCTAAAATAAGTATAATGATATTTGTATAGACAGAAAAAGGAAAATCGAATAGAGCTTTTGTATAGACTTCCGAATTATTAACTTCAAAAAATGTGAAACGTTTAAATCCTACTTTAAACGGAAAAATGATTTGAAATAACAGAATCAAAATAAAAGTAATTGAAGCCGTTAAATATTTTTTTTCTTTATAAAAGAGAAAAACGGAGAAAACGGAAAAAATTAAAAAAACAGGAAATAAAAGTGTTGTATTTTGGTGTGTGAAAAGGTTTGAATAAATTAAGATTAATAAAAAAGGAAGAACGATATAATTAAAATTAAGATAGTTTTTAAAAAACGGTTTGTTATCAGAATTAAATAATTTGTATGTGTTTTGTTTCGTAAAAAATGAATAAGTCCAATAAAAGGACAAGAAAAATGTCGGAAAAATCATAGCATACATTCGTGCCCACCGACCGAGTATTAAAAACGGAACATACAATGCTACAGAAAGAGCGGTTAAAATTATTGTGTGTTTATCCTTAACAAACGGATAGCCGAAAATTATAATAAAAATAATCAGTATTACGGAAAAAAGAGCAGACGGAAATCGAGCAGCCCATGTATTGATGCCGAATAACTTAAATGAAAGAGCCGTTATAAATTGATGAGGCTTTGCCCGGTTATATGGTGTTTTATCTACAGTTTGTTTAATAAAATCCCATTGTTTAAATTCTCCGGTCATAGTGTAGCCGGCAGCACCTCTGACAACACTGATTTCATCCGAATACAAGTCGTATTTATCTAATTTGTAAAATGTTGTAAAAGTTGATAATCCGATTACTATAAATATTAAAACAGCGAATAATATGTTTTGTTTGTTAAAAAAATTGTCAGTTTTAAAAATTTTATTTTGGTTTTTGAAATTAAGTTCGATGTGTTTTTGAAAACGGGTTTGATTATAAATAATTGAAATAATTCCGGTTAAAACAGCTAAAATACTTATCGGTAAACGAAAATTTGATAAGGGATGTGCCGGCGAATTATATTTTGTAAGGCTGAAAATATCAATAATTATACTTAGTAATAAAAAGAATAGAAAAATGTATGTGCTGAAACCGGCAAATTTTGAAACACCCTTTTTCTTTTGAGATAAAGTACTTTCGGGCTTATTACTTACTTTAATGTTTTTTTCGCGTGTTCGTTTCATTTTCAAAAAGTGGGCAGGCTAAATTAAATGAAAACTAAAGAAAAAGCAAATCATTTTCTGTTATAATTTTAAGCCGATATTAAAAAGAGGTTTAGCACAGAATGAACTATGAAAAAAGTAATTTAAACTCTTTTAAAATAATGCCTTTTTGATGTTCTGTTTTTATATAATTAACTCCGTTTTTGCCAAATGTTTTACATAATTCATTATTTGTAATGAGAGTTTCAAAATCGGATGTAAATTTTTCAAAACTTCCGTTTGCACAATAACCGAGTTTATAGGTGTCAATTATTTTATCAGGGTTAACTGAATACGATAACACGGCACATTCAGCTTTCATAGCTTCGGCACTTGTATTTGAAAAACCTTCATAATCGGAAGTAAGTACAAAAACTTTTGCATTTTCATAATAATCACTTATTAATTCGGGTTTTACATAGTTAATTAATTGCAAATTCTTTATCTTTTCAGCTTTCTCCTGAATTTCTCTTCCATAGTTTATTTTTTCCCTGACAATAGGAGCTATCATAACAAACGGATAGTCGGGATAGTTTTTTGCTAAAATTAAAAATCGTTCGGGGTTTTTAATTTCGGTTAATCGACCGACCCACAATATTGTTTTTTTTTCTGAGCGATTGATTTCAGATTTATTAGAATCGGGATAAATATTTTTAATAATTCTGTCGGGTTTTCTTTTTCTGTGTTCTTCAAAAGCATTGAATTGTTGGCGAGTTTGTGCTGTAAGGATATCTGCTTTTTTGTATGTATAACTCATAAACGCCGCAGTAAGTTTTCCGTGATATTTTTGTTGTCGTTTTTTTGAAATTTCAGCATCAGCAGCAATCATATATATTATTTTTTTTCGCAAAACCCTTTTAATGTAGAATACAGCAACGGCAACACCGGCATCAGCAGAACGGAAAATATAAAAATCGGCATTGATGTTTTTTAAAGTTTTAAATAATTTTAACAGCCGTTTAAAAATGTTATCATTAAAACTGAATGATTTGCGGATTTTTACTTTTTGTATTTCTTCAAATTCGGGTTGATTAAAATCAGCTACACAAAAATGCACATCAAAATTTGAATCTTTTGCCGTTTCAGTACTTAAAAGATAGGATTGTAATTGAGCACCGCCTATTTTGTCTTCAGCCCCGTCGATATCAGGATTAAAAAGATAATATGCTCGCGGTATTACAAAGCAAATTTTTGTCATACGTTATAGTATTGTTTATACCATTCAACAAAATTTCGAACACCTGTTTCTAATTTTGTGTTCGGTTTATAATTAAAATCATGAATCAAATCACTTACATCGGCAAAAGTGGACTGAATATCTCCGGCTTGCATCGGTAAATATTTTTTATCGGCTTTTTTCCCGGTTGCTTTTTCAATTGCGGATATAAAATCTTCTAATTTCACCGGCAGGTTATTGCCGATATTGTATAATTTGTAAGGAGCTGAAGAATTTGAAGGATCGGGTTTTTCAGAATTCCAATTATCATCGCCTTTCGGTATTTTTTCAATAACAAAGCTAATGCCTTCAACAATGTCATCTACATAGGTAAAATCTCTTAACATATTACCGTTATTATAAACTTTTATTTCTGAGCCTTCAAAAATGGCTTTTGTAAAAAGAAAAAGAGCCATGTCCGGTCGTCCCCATGGTCCGTAAACTGTAAAAAAACGCAATCCGGTTGTGGGAAGTTTAAAAACATGACTGTAGGAATGTGCAATCAATTCATTTGATTTTTTAGTTGCGGCATATAAACCGGCAGGGTGGTCGGTATGATGGGTTGTTTTAAAAGGCATTTCGGTATTTAAACCGTAAACACTGGAACTCCCGGCGTAAATAAAATGTTTTACTCCGTTATTTTTGGAGGCTTCTATAACATTAAAAAAACCGTTTATGTTGCTTCGAATATAAACTTCCGGATTTTCAATGCTGTATCGAACACCTGCTTGTGCCGCTAAATGACACACATAATCAAATTTTTGTTCTGAAAACAAGCGATTGATGTTTGCACTGTCTTCAATTTCAAGTCGGATAAAAGTATAATTTTTGTGAATTTTACTTTGAACAGGCTTTCCGTATTCAATGCTTATTTTATAAACACCTGATTGTTCGAGTCTTGCAAATTTTAAACCGGAATCGTAATAGTCGTTTATATTATCAATTCCGATAACTTGAAAATTCAATTCGATTAACTTTTCAACGACATGAAATCCGATAAACCCGGCTGATCCCGTAACTAAAATCTTCATTTTGTTCAGTTGTTTTTTTGATATGAAAAAAATAGATTTATATACTCATCAGCAATAGTTTGCCAATTATATTTTTTAGATTTTTCCGCAGAATTTTTTCCTAATTCTTCTGTTAAATCCGGATAAAAGTAAAATTTTTTGATGATTTCAACAAGTTCATCTGTGCATCCCGCCTGAAATACAAAACCGTTGTTGCTGTCAACCAATTCTTTAGTGCCGCCGACATTTGTTACAATAACAGGCAATCCTGAAGCCATAGCCTCCAATAAAGCATTACTCATACCTTCATTATAGGACGGCAGAACAAAAATATCAGCATTTCTGTATGTTTCCGGCATTTGTTCTCGCGGAACATAACCGGAAAATTGAATTTTATCAGCGACATTAAGTTCTGATGCATATTTTTTATAAGCCTCTGTTTCATCACCTGTTCCCACTAAGTTTACCTGAATTTTTATGCCTTGTTTTTGTAATTCGGAAACTGCTTCGATAAGAGTATATTGACCTTTTCGTTTAATCAGGCGAGCAGAGCAAATTAATTTTAAGGGCTGTTCAGTTTTATATGTTTTAGCGTAGAATTTATAATTATCAATTCCGTTATATATGATTTTTAATTTCAAATTAGGAGAAATTTTTTCAATCATTTGTTTCTCCGTTAAGCATTTTGTGATTATTAAATCCGCATGTCGCCATATTTTTTTGATAAAGGGCGATATAAATTTATATAAAAATGTGTAGCGTTCTTCAAATCCGGGAATATCCGGACCGCCGATTCTGACGATATAAGGTATTTTTCTGAACCGACTCAAAAATAAAGCAGGTAAACCGGAAGGAACTGTAGTCCAAACTAAAATTAAATCATATTTAACTGTTTTACTCAAAGCAAATCCCTTTTTCAGAGATTTAAACGCATATCGGATTAATTCGATATTCGTTGCATGATGAATATTTTTTTTATTAACGGGTACTTCAAAAATTCGAATAGTTTTTGAAAATTGTTTTTGTCTGCTGTGTTTATCTGCAGATGAGCTGATTAAATCAATGAATAAGTCAGGAACCGTTTCAAAAATTTTGAACAGTTCGAGATTTACCGTTCCGGTACCACCGCCCAACGGAGGAAATTCATTGTTAAACATCAGTATTTTCATTTTGTGTGTTTTAATGAGATGAATCGAAATTTTTCATATCACTGATAACATACAGGGGGCGTTTTCTTACATCGTCATATATTTTACCGATATATTCCCCTATAATCCAGAGCAGCATAAACATAAATCCCATAAAAATGAATAATACTACAACCAACCATTTGTATAGATGATAATAAGCACCGTTAAAAACAAAATCGAAAACTTGATATAATAATAATCCGGTTCCGGTAATAATGCTGATAAAACCCAATAAAAATCCCAATCGAAGCGGTAACATCGAAAAATTAAAAACACCGTCCATACCTAATCGGGCTAATTTCCCTAAGGTATAATTTGATTCGCCTTTTTGGCGGTCAGGACGCTGATAATCTACAAATGTATGTTTAAAACCGGTCCATGCAACCATACCTCTGATGTATCTTGAGTGTTCGGGCATTTGATTAATTTCTTTTAGTACATTTCGGTCAACCAATCTAAAATCGCCTACGTTTCGAGGAATATCAATATGTGTAAATTTTCCTAAAAAACGATAATATAATTTTGAGCCTGATTTTTTTATTAAATTATCTTTTCTGAAATTTTGACGACGGGCATAAACAATTTGAAAACCTTCATGCCATTTTTGAATCATTTTTTCTATTACCTCAGGCGGGTCTTGTAAATCACAGTCCATTGAAATGACGGCATCACCTTCGGCATATTTTAAACCGGCAGATAATGCGGCTTGATGACCGAAATTGCGACTTAAATTTATGTATTTTAAATTTTTGTCTGACTCTGCCAATTGTTTTAAAACGGATAAAGTTCCGTCAGTACTGCCGTCATTCACAAAAATGATTTCCCGTTCGTTTTGATAGTTTTCGGTTATTTCAATAATGCGTTTATACAGTGCTTCAATATTTTCTTCTTCGTTAAAAGCAGGAATAACAAATGAGTATTTTGATTTTTTTTTCATAATTATTTAAAAAAAAGCAATGTAAAATAAGTTAAAATTTACTAAAAGAACTCTGTACAGACACAATATTTAATGTAATTGTTGCATGTTGGGTTATATCAAAATTAAAATTTGCGAGTTAAAAATGATGAAATATAAATATTTTTTAGTTTTGACGAAATTATAATTAAACCTTTTTAAAAAAAATAAGTCATATATCGAATTTTTAAACCAATACAGATGAAACATAAAATTTTAATTATCATATTATTTATTGCAAATCAGTTAATTATTGCTCAAAACGGACAACCCGGAGGCATGAATCGTGAAAATATGCCGAGCGACGGTGTGATTAAAGCTCAAGTTATTGACAGTGAGACTAAAAACCCCGTAAAATTTGCAAATGCAGCCTTATTCAGTATGAGAGACTCATCGGTTGTTGCCGGTGTTGTTTCAGACGAGAACGGTTTTTTTGAAATGACCGGATTAAAATACGGCAGATTTTATTTAATTGTTGATTTTATAGGATACTTTAAAGAAACATTGAACGATATAAAAATTAACCCGGCAAACAAAGAGCTGAATTTGGGCGAGATTATTTTAAAACAATCTGTTGAAAATATAGAAGAAGTCGAAATAATCGGTGAACGCAATTTGGTTGAATACAAAATTGACCGAAAAGTAATCAATATCAGTAAAAATATAAACGCTGCCGGCGGAACATTAGTAGATGCTTTGGAAAATGCGCCTTCAATAAAAGTAGATATTGACGGAAACGTCAGTATGAGGGGCAGTTCTAATTTTACCGTGTTAATTGACGGAAAACCAAGCGTATTGGATGCTAACGATATTTTACAACAAATTCCGGCATCTTCTGTTGAAAATGTAGAAATTATTACAAACCCTTCGGTAAAATATGATCCTGACGGAACAACGGGTATTTTGAATATTATTATGAAAAAAGAAACCGTAAGCGGATTTAACGGAATTATAAATGCATCAATCGGAACAGGTGATAAATATTCAACAGATTTTTTAATTAATTACCGAACAAAAAAAGTAAATTATAATTTTTCAGCAAATTATGGTGACAGAACTCATTTTTCAACTGAAACATCACTCAGAAAAACATTTTATGCAGATACAACCGAATTTTTAGAATCAATTACCGAAAACAGTCATCAAAGAAATAACTATTCGGTTTCAGGAAGTGCGGATATAAATTTTAATAATAAAAATTCATTATCAGTTGGCGGACAATACGGTTTTTATGGTTTCGGTATGGAAACAGTTTCAGACATAAAAAATTATACGCTACCTGAAACGTTTAATAGTTATAATTTGAATATCGGAACAAACGATGTGGGAGGAAATTTTTTTTCGGCAAATATTGATTTTACACATTCATTCAGTAAAAAAGGACATCAATTGGTATTTTCATCAAGATATTCAGGAAGAACCGGAGGAGTGGAATCATCCGTTACAGAAAATCAAACCGAAGCCGATTTCGCGACCATATTGCTGACAGACAAATACAGAACTTTTCAAGACAGAGGGAATACAGGATTTGATATAAAAGCAGATTATACACTACCGATAAATGAAAATTTAAAATTTGAAGCCGGTTATCAAAGTCGTTTCAGAGATGCTTCCGGAGATTACATTAAAGAAAACTACATTGATTCTGAATGGAAAAAAGATGAAACATACAGTAATGAGTTAAACTTTATCAGAAATATTCATTCTATATATTCCTCACTTTCCGGAAAGAAATTCGGAATTCAGTATATGATAGGATTAAGGGGAGAATATACCGATCGTTTGTTGGAGCAAATTACAAGCGGAGAATCATACCCGGTTAAACGTTTAGATTATTTTCCGAGTGTTCATTTAACTAAAGAATTTAATAAGGAACAACAAGTGCAAGCGTCTTACAGCAAACGAGTTGAACGTCCTAAATATTGGTATTTGAACCCATTCCCCGGATATACGGATGCCTATTCCGTGCGGGTAGGAAACCCCGCTTTATTACCCGAATATATTGATTCTTATGAATTGTCATACAACCGAAGAATTAATAAATCCTATTTTAATATTGAAGCTTATTACCGACAAACCAACAATAAAATTAACCGAATACAAGAACTTTTACCGGACGGAAGAATTTTAAATACATTTGATAATTTTGATAAAGAATTTGCATACGGTACAGAAATTTCAGGAAATTTTCAAATTGCAAAATGGATGATCTTATATGCAAATGCTAATGTGTATAATTACAATCTTGAAGGTGAAACGGCAGGCGAAAGTACAAATGTAAACAGTACCAATTACGATTTTAGGCTTAATTCAACAGTTATGTTTTCGAAAAGCACACGCCTGCAACTTGACGGAGTTTATGATGCACCGACTGTAACAACACAAGGCACACGCGAAGGGTTTTATTATTTCGGAGCTGCTTTTAAACAAGATTTTTTTGACAAAAGAATTTCAGTTGTTGTAAGAGTTAATGACATCTTTAAAACAGGAAAACAAATAACCGATTCCGAAGGTGACGGTTTTTCATTTCATCAGGAAGAACTAAGAGAAGCACCGGTATTTAATTTGAGTTTGAGCTATAAAATTAACAACTATAAACAAGAGAAAAAAGAACGAAACGGCGAGATGAACGACATGGACGAAGGCATGATGTAGCCTTATAAAAATACTGAATTTTTAAAGTAAAAACAGCCGGATAATTCTATACGGCTGTTTTATTTTTAGTTAATGTTTGGTCGTGAAATGAACTTATTAATAGTAATTTATTTACATCCGTTTTAGTTTCCACAGAGAAACAGAGTTTGCTTTTGTTTCGCTTTGGTTTTGGTCTCTTAGTGAGTTTCTTTTTTCTGTGATTAATTTGCTTGCAAAAATTGCTGCAATTTCTTCTGAGTCTTTGTTTTCTTCATATAATTTTTCGGGTGAGAAATGCTCATTAACAAAACCGGTATTATAATTACCTGATTTAAATGCTTCATGCTGCATAACAAATTTTCCGAACGGGAGTGTTGTTTCAATTCCGTTAACTTTATAGTCGTCAATTGCACGAATCATTCTTTCAATTGCTTCATCGCGCGTTTTTGCATAGCTGCACATTTTTGAAATCATGGGGTCATAATAAATCGGAATATCCATTCCTTCTTCAACACCGTCGTCAATTCTAACTCCTATTCCTTCGGGTTTTTTATACTTTATTAATTTACCGATATCGGGTAAAAAGTTGTTTGTAGGGTCTTCGGCATAAACTCTCAATTCAATAGCATGACCTAAAATTTCTAATTCGTTTTGAGAAAAACTTAAAGGATGACCTTCTGCAATTCTTATTTGCTCTCTTACTAAATCAATACCGGTAATTAATTCGGTAACCGGGTGTTCCACTTGCAAACGCGTATTCATTTCTAAGAAATAAAAATCGCCGTTATTATATAAAAATTCAACGGTTCCGGCTCCTTTGTAATTACATGCCTTTGCAACTTTTACAGCAGTTTCTCCCATTTTTTTACGTAATTCGGGAGTTAATACCGCCGAAGGCGCTTCTTCTATAACTTTTTGATGTCGCCGTTGAATCGAACATTCGCGTTCAAATAAATATACAGTATTTCCTTGAGCATCGGCCATAATTTGAATTTCAATATGCCGCGGAGCAGTAAAGAATTTTTCTATAAATACAGAACCGTTTCCGAATGCCGATGTAGCTTCATTAACCGCTAATTTCATTTGTTCTTCAAAATCATCGGGTTTAAAAACCGCTCGCATTCCTTTTCCTCCGCCTCCGGCAGCTGCTTTAATTAATATAGGATACCCAATTTGCTCTGCAATTTCTTTGGCTTTGAAAATGTCGGTAATGGCTTTATCTGTTCCCGGAATCATGGGTATATTGTAATCCTTAACGGTATCTTTTGCTTGAAGTTTGTCTCCCATTAAGCGTATTGCTTCGGAATCGGGACCGATAAATATGATTTCGGCATCTTGTACACTTTTTGCAAATTCAGCATTTTCAGATAAAAAGCCGTATCCGGGATGAATTGCATCAACATTCAGCTTTTTACAATATTCTATTATTTTTTCACCTAAGAGATAGGATTGTGCAGAAGGAGGAGGTCCCAAACAAACGGCTTCGTCTGCATATTTTACATGCGGGGAAAGTCGGTCGGCTTCTGAATAAACAGCAACCGTTTTTATTCCTAATTCTTTTGCAGAACGCATAATTCTTAATGCAATTTCACCTCTGTTTGCTACGAGTATTTTTTTTATTTCGGGCATGAATAATTATTGAATTTTAAGTTGTTAAAATATGAAAATATCGTCATAACTGCAATTATTAATTGTTCAGAAATTGTATCATAAAATATAAAACGTCTGATATTCTTAGTAAATATCGGATATTAAAAAGAAATTCTTCTGAAGATTAACCGTTAAGTTTTTTATAATCTGCTAAAAATTTCTCTAAACCAAGATCGGTTAACGGATGATTTAAAAGACCGGTTATAGCACTCAACGGAGCCGTAACAACATCAGCACCAACTTCGGCACATTGTATTATATGTTGTGTATGTCTGATTGAGGCAGCTAAAACTTGTGTTTCAAAACCGTAATAATTGTACATATCTACAATATGTTTAATTAATTCAACGCCGTCGGTTGAAATGTCATCTAAACGTCCTATAAACGGGGAAACGTATGTAGCTCCGGCTTTTGCTGCTAAAAGGGCTTGTCCTATAGAAAAAACTAATGTGCAATTTGTTTTAAAGCCTTTATCGGAAAAATATTTAATTGCTTTAATTCCTTCTTTTGTTACCGGAACTTTTATAGTTATTTGAGGATGAAGAGCTGCCAGTGTTTCACCTTCTTTAATCATTCCGTCAAAATCTGTTGCAATTACTTCGGCGCTTACATCACCGTCAACAATTTCGCAAATGGTTTGGTAATGTTTTTTTATGTTTTCGTCTCCTTTAATTCCTTCTTTTGCCATTAATGACGGATTTGTTGTAACACCGTCTAAAATTCCTAAGTCTTGTGCTTCTTTTATTTGATTAAGATTGGCTGTGTCTATAAAAAATTTCATTTTTCTAAATATTTGTAATTAATTAATAATTTGCAAATTTACATTAGTTTATGAAATTAAAGTATTCTGATGTAATTTATTCAAACAAAAAACAGACGGCTATTATTAACCGTCTGTTTTGTAATATATAAAATTATTTAATCGCAATTTGAATCGGGGTCGAGCCTGATATTTTTATATTCCGTTGTTTTTGGTGCGTTATCGGCAGGAATTGTAAATTTATCCGTAAAAATGATTTCACCGTTAACTTCAACTGCAATTTTATATGTTTTGCCCCATTTTGTAATAAAAATAAAACGTTTATTTATGGAGTTTGGCTTAACGGAATATGATTCTTGTGTTTCTTCATCCTTAATTATGATATTTGTATTCGGAATATCATCAGAACATTTTGAAAACACGCTGCCAATCATAACCGTTACGTCTGCTCTTTGAACAGAGTCTAATGTTATTAAAAATAAATCGTTTTCATCAGAATCTTGATGTGAAGGGGATGAATAATAGGCTCTTTGACCGTCGGCAGTGGGCATATAAAAGATATCATTCCCGATTGTATTAATAGGAAAACCTATGTTTTCGGCTTTTGTCCATGTATCAAAATTTGTTTTAGTTGATTTGAAAATATCGTAGCCTCCCAGATTTTCGTGTCCTTTCGAGCAGAAATATAATGTTTTTCCGTCGGGATGGATATACGGACCTTCTTCGTTGTATTTTGTATTTACGGCAGTTCCTAAATTTCTGGCAGGTCCCCAAACCCCGTTTCGTAATTTTTCAGAAACATAAATATCTAAGCCGCCGAAACCGCCGGGACGATCGCTTGTGAAATACAAATATTTTCCGTCGGCAGAAAGTGATGCATGAGTTTCTCTTTCAATTGTATTAATATTCGGACCCAATTTTTCGGGTTTTCCCCATTCGCCTTTTTCGAATGAACTCATGTAAATACTCCCGTATTCTTCATCTTTATAAATAAATAATTTTTGCCCGTCAACGGATAAGCCGATGGATGCTTCATGCTTTTCTGTATTGATATTTAAGCCGATACTTTTGGGAACTGTCCATTTTCCGTTAATGTTTTCTGAAATAAAAATGTCTTCGTTAAAATTCCCGTCTTCATCAATTTCTTCATTCCATCCGTTGGGTCTTCTTGATGTAAATATTAAAATTGATTCGTCAGCCGAAATAACCGGGCTGTGGTCTTGAAATTCAGAATTAATAGTATCTCCTAAATTTTGTATTGTAAATTTAATTTTATTTTCAAAAAGGCGTTGTCCGTGTTCGCATTTTAAAATTTCTCGGTCAATAAGGGTTGTGAGCAGTTCATTTTTTTCCACATCAGTTTTGATTTCTGATAATTCTTGCAAAGCAGCTATAAATAAGTAAGACGCTCTGTATGCACGAGCCAATTGAAATGAACTTTCAATATAATGCGCTTTTGTTGCAGGCTTATTATACAGGTCTTTTGCTTTTTTGAAATATAGAATTGATTCTTTAACACGGTTTTTAGTATTTATTAATGCAAATCCCATTTTGTAATTGAAGTCGGCGTCATTAGGATTATCAATTAAATATCGTTCATAAAAATCAATACTTTCGACAAAAATTTCGCCGTCAATAAATTCATCGGTTAACTGAACATTCGTTAAATTATTTTTTTGTGACAAAAAACAGCCGTTTAAAATAATTGTAAGAAATACTACAAAACTAATCTGTTTAAAATTCATTTTTTAAAATTTAGTTATTCGTCAGCTTTGAACATCGGGTCCCAAGGCGGTAAAAGAATTGGTTTTTGAGATAAAATTTTAAGCGTTTTTTCATCTATAAATGATTTTAAAACTACAATTCTGAACATATATTCATTAAACCAACGATCGGTCATTGTCAGATATCCGTTATGTCCGGATGTTTTTCCCCAGCTATTTTCTAACAGCCATTTACTTATATTTCCTTCGGAATCGGTATCAGCACCAACTAATGCCATTCCGTGAGTTGAGCCGCTGTCATGAGATAAAATGCGTTCTTTCTTTGTCATATCAAATTTAACGCCAAAAAGTGATTCGTAATCATAATTTTCTGTATCCAACAATCCTTCTTCTTTGTTAAGTTGTTTTCCGACATCACACGAAAAGTACAATGCTTCGTTGTTTTGTAAAGATTTTAAGGCATATTCTTTAATAACTTCAATGGGTAAATTTATAAATTTCCAATTTTTTCCTTCTATAACATTTCGGTCGTTTTCAATTTCATAGAGCTTGAAGAGTTCTTTTGTGGGGTCGTTCATAAGCATAATATAATCATCAAAATTTATATTTCCGAGGGTTGCTTTCATAAATGATTGCGGAGTATATTTTTGTGTCGTGCTGATTTCATTATTTTTATTTTTAAAACGCCATTCAAACTCAAGGGGCGGTTCACCAAGGTTTATGGCTAAAATTTTATAAACATCTTCAAGCATTTTTAATTTATGAATACGCAAAACGTCATCAGTTCCTTTAATTGAACGTAATTCGAGAGCATCTTCTCTTAGTTTTCTGTTTATTAAACCGGTCATCATTCGTGTATTTTCGCTTGAATTGGTTTCGGGCATAACATCTTTTGGTACTAAGCCGTATTTTTCAGCAAGGTTTGTAAAGGAATTCCAAACACCGCCGTCTCCGATAACATTGGTTAATAACCATTCTGTTTTTCTGTCGTCAATCGGTAGTGAGCGGGTGTCGATTATTCCTTCGAGAAATAAATTCGATTTTTCGAAAATGTCCCAGAAATAAAGGTAATTTGTTGAGAATTCAAATTCAGATAGGTTTAATGTATTCATTACTTTTGGTCTTAATACATTTAAACCGGTGAACATCCAACATCTTCCGGAAGATTTTTGGTCGGTAATTCCCTTAACTTCAACTCTATATTTGAATTCATGATCAAATTTTCCGATATTTGTTCTGTTCAGAGCCAAATTATTTATTGAGTTATTCGTTACTGCGTTTGTTACGGCCTTATTAAAGGTTTTATCAGAATCATATGCTTTTTTTATGGCATTAATTTCTTTATCAGAAATATTTTTTTGAGCAAAAACAGAAATTGTAAATAATACTGTTGTAATAATTGAAATTAATAGTTTCATCTGTCTAAAAATTTATAATTAATTAATATTCTGTAAATTGAACTCAAC
>DYOF01000080.1 GCA_020720665.1 Acetofilamentum sp.
CTAATTAAAAAAATTTATTCTGCAAGTTTTATACTATATCCGCCCAAGATGTTTTCAAACATAATATTAATAACTTGTATATACAGAACATCTTTACAAGGGGTATTAATTTTAATTTCCTCCGGTTCAGTTATTTCTTTTTGATAAATCAGCCCATCGGAATTATAAACTCTAATTCGCATTGCCGGAAATTCTGCATCTGATTTTGCGATAATTATTTTCGTTTCGCTTTGTTTTGTTGTGTCGCATTTAATAAACAGCCAATCTACACTATCTTTAAAAGTTTCTTTACGGGGCGAATTAAATATTTCATGAAACGTATGAGTTTGTTTGATATTAAAGTTCAATTCAGTTGAAGAATTTCTCGAATTATCAGGTTCATAGGTATCAAAATTAAACCGGATTGTATTTTTATCGGTAACTTCCCAAAATTTTGAATATTTGTTTTTTGATGCGGTATAAAGCATTAAAGCAATTTGTTCTTTTGTAAATTGGGTTCTGCATTCTCTGTTTTTGGTATATGACATTATGTTATCGGTATTAGGAACATACACGACACCATATGAATCGCTTACATTCCAACCGGTGTATTTACAATTATCATCGGTAAACCGCGAAAGATTTGGTTCTGCAGGTGTATCACATAATCCGTCGCCTTTTTTTTCGCACATTTTGATATGTGTTCCTCTAATTTCTTTTGTTCTGCTTACGGGTTCTCCTAAAAGTTTGCTTTTCCAAAATCTGTGCGGATGTTTTAAACCTAAATAATGCCCTATCTCGTGCGTAAGCGTAGATATAGAACTCCCTTTTACTATAATAACACCTTTTGTAATTGCATTGTACGTTCCTGAAAGGTTTCGCGAATTATGATTTCTTCGCTTTAATTTTAATTTGTCAGCAATATGAACGTTAATACATGCTTTTGACTTATGAAAAGCTGTTTGAAACGGTGCCTGTAAAATATATTTCAATTTAACCAAACGATTATTATCAATATATCTAATATCAGGTTTTAGGTAATAACTTAAACCTGTATTATTAATCGAATGATAATAATTCAACCAATATAATAATTCTTTTATTTTTTCTTCTGAAAAGCCGTCTTTTCCGTCAGATTTACGATATATCCAAAATTTTACCGGTATCCGATATAATGTTTTATTTTCTCCAAAATTTACAGAATCTAACAGTAAATGCAATTGGTCATCAGTCGGCTTATTTTTTAAAAAATTAACATTTAATGTATTACATCCGCATTCTTCATCAGATAAAATTTGAGATTTTGACGGATGAAAATACAAAAAAATAAAAATAAACAGATAAAAAATTACTTTGTAAAAGTTCATTCTGAATTTTTAAAACAAAATTATTAAATAAGAAATTGTTATTAATTAATTTTTTGAAAAAACCGATATTTTTTGCAATTTTACATTTTAATTTCAAATAAAATTATTTAAAATGAAAAAAACGGCAATTATTTTAGTTATAAGCATACTATTCACTTTATCATCTTGTGATGTTTTAATGCAAGTATTGGAACAAACAACAACGGAAACGACTTTGAGTGATTCAGAAGTAATTCAAGGCTTAAAAGAAGCATTAAATGTCGGAACAGGCTCATCTGTCGGTATCTTAAACGCAAAAGACGGATATTTTAAAGATAATGCCGTTAAAATATTATTACCTCCTGAAGCAAATGTTATTGTTGAGAATATTCAAAAAGTTCCCGGATTAGGGCAACAAACCATTGATGATTTAATTTTAAGAATTAATCGTTCAGCCGAAGATGCTGCATCAGAAGCCAAACCTATTTTTATTGATGCCGTAAAAACTATGACCATACAGGACGGGATGAGCATTTTAAAAGGCGATAATCATGCGGCAACAACTTATCTGAAAAACAAAACCTATAACCAATTAGTCAATGCTTTTAAACCTAAAATCAATACATCATTAGACAAAAAATTGGTCGGTAATATTTCAACGAATAAGGCTTGGACAGATGTTACAACACTGTATAATAAAGTTGCTCCTTTTATCGGTAAAGCAACCGTAAATACTAATTTGGCTGATTACGTAACTCGCAGAGCATTAGACGGATTGTTTATTAAAGTTGCCGATGAAGAAGCCAAAATAAGAGCAAATCCGTTTGCCTATGTCAGCGAGATAATTAAAAAGGTATTCGGATATGCTAAAAACAATAAGTAAAATATAAACATAACCGAGAACAATTTTTTCGGTTTTTTGTTAAATTAAATTAATATGCAGAAAAATACACCTATTAAAGCTGAATGTGCAGAACGCATTTTAAATGAAATGCATTTTGATAATATTGCAAATGCTTCTATCAGAGAAATCGTCCGATTAGTGAATCGAATGGAAGAAGAATCGGGACAAAAATTTATCCGAATGGAAATGGGAGTTCCCGGAATAGATGTAAACCCGATTGCAATGGAGGCTGAACATGAAGCGTTCAAAAGCGGTGTTGCTTCAAAGTATGCACCAATAATCGGAATCGATTCATTAAAAAAGGAAACTTCGCGTTTTTTGAAAAATTTCTTGGATATTGAAGTCAGTCCGGACTACTGTTTTACTTCTGTCGGTTCGGCACAAGCCAGTATTGCTTTATTTATGGTTGCTTGCAGAATTGATATGTCAAAACGAGGGGTTTTATTTATTGACCCCGGTTTCCCGGTTCAAAAGCTGCAAATTAAAGTTTTAGGCTATGATTATGACAGTTTTGATGTATTTAATTTCAGAGGAGAAAAACTTCGAGCAAAATTAGAAGAATTTATTATTGAAAAACGAATAACATCAATTTTATATTCCAATCCGAATAATCCGACATGGATAAGTTTTACTGATGAAGAACTACAAATCATCGGCGAATTAGCAACTAAACATAACATCATTGTCATTGAAGATTTGGCTTATTTCGCAATGGATTTCAGAAAAGATTATTCTGTTCCGGGTGTTCCGCCGTATCAGCCGACTGTTGCAAAATATACTGACAATTGGACTATGATGATATCCGCATCAAAAGCATTCAGCTATGCCGGTCAGAGAATCGGGATGTTAATTGTTTCTGAGAAAGTGTATAACAGCAGATATCCTGATTTAAAACGTTTTTATACAAGTGATCAGTTCGGACATGCACTCGTATATAATGCACTCTATGCCTTATCGGCAGGTGTTGCCCATACACCGCAATACGGGTTAGCAGCTTTATTAAAAGCAGTAAATGACGGGAAATATAATTTCAGAGAAGACGTAAAAATTTACGGAGAACGGGCTAAAATCATTAAAAAATTATTTTTAGATAATGGTTTTAACTTGGTATATGATAATGACATGGGAGAACCCTTAGCAGATGGTTTTTATTTCACAATTTCATACCCCGGAATGCGAGGAAGTGAATTATTGAAAAATTTAATTTATCACGGTATCAGTGCCATAGCATTACAAACAACAGGAAGTGAAAGGCGTGAAGGCTTAAGAGCCTGCGTTTCTCAAATCAATGACGAACAAATTCATCTTCTTGAAGAACGACTCAAAATATTTAAGGAAAACTTCGGAAAATAAATCCTGAAAAATTATAAACTGTTATTCTTTATTATTACATGTTTAACAATAAAATTTTTTGTTTTTTGGTTAATTTTTCAACTACTAAATTATAGGAATCATCAATCCATTCATTTAGTATTGAATCAGGAATGCTTCCGTCAATAATAATCGTATTCCAATGCAATTTACTCATATGATACCCTGCATTTACGGCACGGTATTGCTCTCTTAATAAGATTGCTTTTTCGGGACGGCATTTAATATTTATACTAAAATCATCTTTAATATCTGTTAAAGCAAACATTTTATCCATAACTTTGAATACTAAAGTCGATTCATCAAAAGGAAAAGATTCGGAACATCCTTTTTTTGACATACAATACAAACGAAAATTCTCAATATTCATATTTGATACTTTAAAACTATCTCTCTTTATGAGAATTGGGTGCAATGATAATATTTTTTTTTATTTTGTAGCGGAAAGCGCTTATCAATAACTGCTGACATTCAATTCATATTTTTTTAAAGAGTTATTAATTTTGAATTTCACGTTTTTAAAACGTTTCAATAATTGTTTTTTATTTGATGATTGATAACCTACGGCATAGTTTATTTGTGATTCGTTTATTTGGATTTCAACAAACTCATTATCAAAGGTTTCTAATTTATCATTTAATATATCTTTCCAAAGTTCTGTTAAAACTAATTCTTTAAAAGAAATATGATAAGGACCTGCAATCAAAGATTTTTCGTGCGTTAATTCTTCAGAAGGATGCAAACCCGTTCGAATGATATTAATTTGATTTTCATCCAAAATTTTATAAACTTCCTTTGTAATTTTAACGGCTTCATCTAATTCTAAGGGTTGATATAAACCGAGTTTATACATTTTTTCTAAAGCGGTTCCTTTAATCACTATGGTCGGATAAATTCTCGAATTTTTTGCTCCTAATCTGACAATATCTTTTGCTGTTTGAATAGATTTCTGAATCGAATCACCCGGAAGGCCTATCATCATTTGTAAGCCGAGTTCAAAGCCGAAATTTATAATTAATTTCGAAGCCGTCTCAATTTCGCGAAAACTATGCCCTCTGCCCGATTTTTTTAATACTGAATCATTCGTTGATTGAGCACCTAACTCTATTGTAGTAACTCCGTATTTTTTTAATAATTCAAGAATCTCAATTGAAATATAGTCCGGGCGAGTTGATATTCTGATTCCTTCTACTTGCTTTGTCTTAATAAAAAAATTTGCAGCGTTTAAATATTGTTCTTGTAATATGATAGGTATTCCGGTGAAACTGCCGCCGAAAAATGCTATGTTAATATGCCTTTCTTTTGGTATTGTTTTTAGATACGATTTTACAATATCCTTAACATCGGCGGGTTTAGGAATTGCTTGAGTGCCGCTTATTTTTGTTTGATCACAGAAAACACATTGATGAGGACATGCTAATTCTGGTATAAAAATCGGAATATTGCTGTGTTTATTTTTCAATTTAAGTAAGTTGACAATGCTTATATAACAAACCAATTTTCATAATGTTCGGGAATTTTTCGAATTTCATTTTTATTAAAAAACTCACCTACAGTTTTATCAAAATTATAATCATTTTTCCAATTTTCAATGTTCAGAATAATTTCCTTTACAGCATTTAAAATAGTATCCAGCTCAGCATCAGTCATTGTAGGATGCAGTGATAGCCTAACCCAACCCGGTTTTTCACTTAAATCGCCTTCCTCAATCATTTTAGTAATTCGGTGCGACTCGGATTGAGACACGTTTAACAAATAATGACCGTAGGTTCCGGCACATGAACATCCGCCTCTGACCTGAATGCCGAATCGATCATTAAGTAATTTAACGATAAGATTATGGTGTATATTTTCGATATAAAATGAGATAACACCGATACGATTTCGATGCTTGTCGGCTAAAATATGTAATTCGGGAATTTTATCAAATGCCTGAAATGCTTTTTCTAATAATTGATGTTCTCGTTTTAATATATTTTCTACACCCATCTGTTCCTTCAATTTCAATGTTAAAGCTACACGCATGGTTTGAAGATAGGCCGGAGTTCCGCCGTCTTCCCTGCTTTCAATATTATCCAAATAGGCATATTCATTCCAACGGTTTGTCCATTTAACTGTACCTCCTCCCGGGTTGTCGGGTCGTTTACTTTTGTATAATTTCTTATTAAAAATTAAAACTCCGGCGCTTCCCGGTCCTCCTAATGCTTTGTGAGGTGAAAAGAAAATCGCATCTAAATATTGCAATTCATTTTCGGGATGCATATTCATTTCGATATAAGGTGCTGATGCAGCAAAATCGGCAAATGCAACTCCTCCGTTTCGATGCATTATTTCTGCAAATTTATGAAAATCGGGGACTATTCCGGTTACATTTGAGCCTGCACTGAACGAAGCTATTTTAATTTTTCGATTTTTATACTTTTTAAGTTCCTTTTCTAACTCTTTGGCAATACTAATTTCATCCTCAGGTAATAACACAACCACATCGGCTATTGTTTCGAGCCATGCCGTATGATTTGAATGATGTTCCATGTATGTTATAAAAACAACAGGAATTTCTTCTTCCGGAATATGTTTAGTAATAAATTTCTCAGCTTGATCAGGAATACTTAAGCCTAAAATTCGCATTAATTTATTTGCTGCACCTGTCATTCCGGATCCTACGGTAATAATACAATCATCTTCACCGGCATTAACATGTTTTTTAATAATTGATTTTGCTTGTTTGTAGAGCATTGTCATCGTAACACCTGTTTCACTGGCTTCGGAATGTGTATTTCCGACCATCGGACCAAACTTATTTTTCATCATATCTTCAATCGGACCGTATAACCTTCCGCCTGCTATCCAATCGGCATAAATCATTTTTTTTGTACCGTAAGGAGTCTCAAAAGATGTGTCAATACCAATGATATTTTTTCTGAATTGTTGAAAATATTGCTCTGTACTCATACCTGATTATTGTATTATTTGAATTGATAAAATTAAGAAAAATGCAAGCATTAATTAAATTTTCAAATAAAATTCTTCGGTTATTTTTTTATATTTTTCGGTATATTTATTTGTTTTGCTGTCTCTGACAATTATTTCCTCAAAAATTGCATTTTCTCTGTCTCTTACAAATTCCAGAATTACTCTGTTTGCTTTTTTAATCTCATTCGGAAATACTTTAATCTCTTTTACACAAAACAATTTAAAATCCTCGGCTTTTCGGATAAAAGATTCCTGTGTACTATACGGAATTATTACTGAAAATATTCCTGTGTCGCTTAGTAATTCGGAAACACAATTAAGCAGTTCGGAAAAAGTCAGTTTTTCATTATTTCGTGCCAAATTTCGAGATTGAATTTCAGATTTATATGTATTATTAAAAAAAGGCGGATTACTGATTATATGATCAAAGAACTCATTTGAATTTCTTGTATAATTTTGAATGGAACTGTGAATCACAATAATATTTCCTGATTTTTTATTAAGCTCAACATTTTCAGAACATTGTATAAATGCATCATAATCGTATTCAACGGCTGTAACTAATGCACCGGTTCGTTGTTCTGCCATGAACGATAATAATCCGGTTCCTGCACCGATATCCAAAATGTTATGCGGATTACTAAAACCGGCAACAGCACCAAGTAACACGCTGTCAACACCAACTTTCATTGCTGTTTTATCTTGATGTATTATAAACTTTTTAAATTGAAAATGTGTATTTGCCATAAAAAAAGACGAACTCTTGTCCGCCTCTTATAAAATTTATAATTTTTCTAAAACTTCAACCAATAATTCCCAAAATTTCTTGACTGTCGGTATATTAAGTCGTTCATCGGGTGAATGAGCCCCTTTAATCGTCGGTCCGAATGAAATCATATCTAAATAGGGATATTTCTCAAGAAACAATCCACATTCCAAACCGGCATGAATTGCTCTGACAATCGGTTTTTGTTTAAATAAATTTTGATACGATGCCTCCGTAACTTTTAAAATATTTGAGTTTGTGTTTGGTTTCCATCCCGGATATCCGTCACCGTGCGTTACTTTTGCACCTGCTAATTCAAATACAGAACCTACTGTTTGTGCCATATCAAATTTTGCACTTTCAACCGAACTCCTTTGGCTGGTTTCAATTTTAATAATTTTGTCATTAATAAATTTAACTGACGCTAAATTCGTAGAAGTTTCAACTAAACCGGGCATATCGGCACTCATTGAATAAACTCCGTGCCAACATGCAGATAACGCATGCATTAAACGTTTTTGAGTTTTTTTAGGAATAAGATACTCGGGTAATTTTACGGATTCAGCTTTTATTGATAAATTTTGTTCTACGGCAAACAATTCTTTTTTTATTTTTTCAGCCGTTTCATTGATAAGGTTTTCAAATTCTTTAGTAAATTTTTTATTAAAAGTAACAATTCCGAATGCTTCACGCGGTATGGCATTTCTTAAATTACCTCCGTTAAAATCAGCTAATCGAACTTTAAATTGTTTGTATGCATCAAAAATTAAACGATTTAAAATTTTATTCGAATTTCCCAAACCTTTATCAATTTCATCACCTGAATGTCCTCCGTTTAATCCTGTAACTGATATTTTATATGCTGCCGAATTTTCAGGAAGCTTTTTTTTCTTAAAATTGAATTCGGCAACAGTATCCATTCCTCCGGCACAGCCGATAAATAATTCGCCTTCATCTTCAGAATCGAGATTAATCAAAATCTTTCCTTTCATAAAACCTTCTTTAAGTCCGAACGCTCCGGACATACCGGTTTCTTCATCAGCAGTAAATAATGCTTCAATAGGTCCGTGAGAAATTTCATTTGAAGCTAATACTGCTAAAGCAGCAGCAATACCTATTCCGTCGTCACCGCCGAGAGTTGTACCTTTAGCTTTAATCCAATCGCCGTCAATAAATGTTTGAATTGCATCTGTATTAAAATCGTGAACAATTTCTGAATTTTTTTCACAAACCATATCTGAATGACTTTGTAAAATAACAATCGGTTTATTTTCTTTTCCTTCAGAAGCCGGTTTTCTGATAATTACATTGTCGGCTTCATCTCTTTCTGCTTCTAAATTATACTGTTTTGCAAAATTCAACAAGTATTGTATTATTTTTTCTTCTTTTTTCGATGGTCTTGGAATTTTAGTAATTTCTTCAAAATATTTCCATAGTTCTGAAGGTTTTAAATCTGAAATTGTCATTTTTTTATAATTTTATATTTTTAGTTTATCATGTAAAGGTAGATAAATTTAATTTTTTATTTTGAATGATTTAATGATTTTTGAATCAAAATAAAATAAAACCGGCAACTGAAACATTGATTATTATTTCTGAAATATTACATTTAAGACCGATTGAAATGTCTGATGCAAAATCAATTGCAAGATATGCAGACAATATAAATGTTTGGAAAAATTTAACGGATTTATTTCCGCATCCGTACACTTTAAGTGATGCAGTTACGTTTATTAATGCACAAAAAGAGTTTTATCCGAAAAGAAATTTTTCAATTGTTTATTTAAGTGAACCTATCGGAGTAATAGGTATTTCAATAAATGAAAAAACACTCTACGAAACAATTGAAATCGGTTATTGGATAGGGGAACCCTTTTGGAATAAAGGAATAGGAACTGCCGTAATAAAAAAATTTACATCCTATTGTTTTGATACATTTAAAAATACATCGGCAATTAAAGCCACCGTTTTTAATGAAAATATTGCATCTGCAAGAGCATTGGAAAAAGCCGGCTTCAAGAAAATTAAAAACGGTTTCGGTAAATTAACAAAAAACGGAGAGTTAAAAGACATTTCCGAATTTAAGATTTTTCGTCAAATTACAAAATGAATTCAGACCAATATAAAACCGTTAAAACCGTTTCGGAAGGATTTTTTAAAGATAAGAGCAGTAAATTTTATGCTTTTGCATTTCCTGTTAAAAATGAAGAAGAAATTAATGAGTTCCGAGAACAAATTAAAAAAACATATTACGATGCACGGCATCATGTTTATGCCTTTCGTTTGGGAGCCGACATGAATACATTCAGAGCAAGTGATGACGGTGAACCTTCTAACTCGTCAGGTTCGCCGATATTGGGAAAAATTCGTTCGTATGATTTAAGTGATATTCTGATTATTGTTGTTCGATATTTCGGCGGTACAAAATTAGGAATTCCCGGATTAATAAATGCATACGGAAGTGCTGCGGAAGAAGCAATTAAAAATGCTCAAATAATAATAAAAACCGTTACTAAATTATTACGTGTTAATTTTGAATATCCTCAAATGAATGATGTTATGAAAATTATTAAAGATTTTGACCTGAATATTATTAAACAAGATTTTCAAATATCATGTTTAATAGAGCTTGAAATACCCGAAAGTAATTTTGATAAAATTTATTCGGTTTTTAAAAGTAATCATAAATTGAAATTGATTTATTGATGAGAAAATGACTAACATCAAAAATATTCTATTCCTAAAATGAATAATGAGCATTATTTATGATACTTATAAAATTTTCCTCATTTTATAATGCAAAATACCGACTTCAAAAAACTCATCTCCTTCAATAAAATAGTTTAACTTTTTATAAAAATCGACCGCTGTTGTTCGGGCATGCATCATAATTTCGGTATATTTATTTTCCTTAGCATAATTTTCAGAAAAAATTACAATTTTTTTTCCGATGCCCATATTTTGCATAGTGTTTTTGACAGCAACTTGTCGCATTTTTAATATACGATTTGACAGAGGTTTTAAATTTAAACTTCCGACAATTTGGTTATTAATAAATAAACCGATAATTATTTCAAACTTGTCAGCCGATAAAAACTCTTCACTAAAACTTAAACCAAGCGGTTTTCTCAAAATCTGCTCACGAAGATTTACAGATTGTTTATAATCATCCGTACCGAATTCTATTAATTTTATTTCAAAATTTTCTGTCATTTTAAGGAAAATTAATAAAAAAAGAGGCTGAACTCTTTTAGTCAGCCTCTTAAAATAAAAAATTTTAAACTACTTAG
>DYOF01000201.1 GCA_020720665.1 Acetofilamentum sp.
TCATTATTTATTGAGGATATATCATAACCTAACCCGTCACCTTGTAATCGGCTTAAATGCTGAACATTTTGTGTCGCTCTCGTTCTGTCTATTGAAAGAGTTTCGATTAATCGGTCAATTTCATACTCTAATACAAATTCTTCGCCTTGGTCGCCAATTTCATTATTTCGGTCTCTCGCTTTTTGCCAATCAATTTTATGGGCAATAAAGCGTCTTGTTTTTTCCTTTATAGTTTTTATTTCCGCAGGTTGAATAACCGCTTGTGAGATAGGGTTTAGCAGAGAGAATTTGGCCGGGCGTAAACTTTTGTTAAGTACAAATCCTTCATCGTAGGTCTTTATTGTTTCTGTTTGATGAGCTACAATATTTCCTATCCGTTGAATGATAAGAACTTCGTTTCGTGTTGTCGAGGGTATATTATCTTCCTCGCTAAATTCTATAACTGTGTGTAGCAGTTTTTTTACTTCTGACGTATTTAATTCACCGTAAACGGTTAATAATGGTTTAATTGCCCGTCTTATCTGTGCTTCGGTATGTGCAGCCATTATTATTCTTTAATAGTTCGTTATCATTAAATGTTCTGTCACTCGGTTATTTCTATTCATAAAACTAACCAAATAGGTTTTGTCAAACGATTGAATATTTAAACCTTTGTCATTGTAAAGTTCAAAAATAAATTCGGTATTTTTAATTACCATCATCCATTTTGCTTTGCATTTATTTATTAAGTAGTTTGCTAATCTTTCTTGGTCTTTTCTTGTGAACTCGTTTTTTGCATAGGTGCTAAATTCACTGTCATAGGGAGGGTCAAGAAAAACAAAATCATTCATTGTTGGTTTATGTAATTCAAAAAACCGCTCAAAATCTTCATTTTCAATTATTGTATTATCAAGTAATGATTTTAATTCTTGTGTTTCTAAATAGTCTATTTTTTTACTATAATTCTTTTTATTATAGGCCATTCCACCATAAGGAACATTAAATTCTCCACTTGTATTATAGCGAAACATTCCACTATAAGCAAAATTTCTTATGAATAAAAATATTGCAGATTTAAAAGCATTTTGAATATTATACTTTTCTGTATTGTTATAAATATGCCGAAAGTGCATATAAAATGCACTTTTAAAAGCTGTTTCTATATTATCTATAATGTCATTATCCGGCAATTTTGATTTCAAAAGTTCAAGTTCTTTCATTCGCTTAATTTTGCGAATTAGATTTACTTTTATTTCTTTTATAAAATTTTCAATATTAAAATTAAAAATTGTAGAGAACATACCATTAAATTGTTCTGCATTTTTAAGTATAAACTCAAAAAGTATATCTTTTAATTTTGTTTCTGTAATTATATTTTCAGAAAAATCCTTGTAGGTTTTTATAAAAAAAGTTGCATTTTGTTCTGTTACAATGCTTAATAAATCCCAATTATGAATTATTTCTTTTGTTGCTTGAAAAAAAACTTTTTTATCGCCATTTGTCAAACTCCTATAAAGTAAAATTAATTCATCTGATTTGTCATTTATAAAATATTTGTTCGCTTGAATAGCTGTATAAACTGCTCCACCACCAACAAAAGGTTCGTAATAATCTTGAAATTTTGTACTTGGTAAATTTGGAATAATATATTTCAATTCTTGTTCTTTTCCACCGGCCCATTTCAAAATTGGAGATAGTTTTCTTGTATCTACATAGTTTGTCAAACCAAGTCCTATTTGGTTATATGTTTCTATCGGTTCTGATACAATGTTTTCCATACAGCAAATTTACAAATTTTATTCTGTTCTGTGTCCGTTTTTGTCAAAATATAGAATTCAGCACGGTCGATCGTAGCATTACCGCCAACACTTCGACACTTCGATA
>DYOF01000202.1 GCA_020720665.1 Acetofilamentum sp.
AAATTGAAACGAACGTGCGGACACTCAGGCAACTACGCATGTTGTTTCCCGTTATAAGCAAAAAATAAAAACCACAATATGACAGATGAGCCAACATATGAAAAATTAGTAATTGAAAATGAAAATCTAAAAAAACAGTTGTTGGAAAAGATTGATATTGAAAATTCAATTAAAGATAAGGAATTGAAATATCAATTATTTTTTGATAATACAGCAGACGCTATTTTTATTCACGATACTTTTGGTAATATTTTAGATGTTAATCATTCTGCAAGTATTGAATATGGTTATTCTTACAATGAATTTATATCAATGAATGCTTCGCAAATTGATACACCAGAACAAAGCAAATATATTCAAGAACGTATTTCTGAATTAATCAAAAATGGTTATGTTGCTTTTGAAACGTTACATCAGCGAAAGAATAAATCCCAATTTCACAGCGAAGTAAAAGCAAGAAAAATTATTTTTAATGGAAATGCTTCTATTTTAAGTATTTGCAGAAACATAACGGAACGCAAACAAATTGAATTAATTGTAAATCAGCAAAACGTAGAATTGAAAAAACATAATGCAGATAAAGACCGATTTATTTCAGTTCTTGCACACGATTTAAAAAGCCCTTTTAGTGCATTATTAGGTTTTTCTGATTTATTATTAGAAAATTTGCATAAATACGATATGCAAAAAATTGAATTTCAAATAAAAGCAATTAATCAAACAGTTCATAATACTTACGATTTATTAGAACAAATTTTATTGTGGGCAAAAACACAATCTGGAAAATTAACATTAAAAATGCAAAAATTTAATTTTGCAGAAATAACAAACGAAATAATAAATATATTTGAAAACCAAGCAAATGAAAAACAAATAAAAATAACCTGTTTTGAAACGGAAAAAACAATTTTAAACGCCGATTTGAATATGTATAAAACCATTTTAAGGAATTTAATTTCAAATGCAATAAAGTTTACAAATCAAAATGGACAAATAAATATTTACGCTGAAAAAAAACATATAAATACGATTATTACGGTATCAGACAACGGAATAGGAATTGATAAAAGTGTTATACCAAAACTTTGGAAATTAACAGAGCATTATTCTACCACTGGAACAAATAATGAAAAAGGAACAGGTTTTGGCTTAATAATATGCAAAGAATTAATTGAAAAACAAGGCGGACAAATTTGGGTTGAAAGTGAAGTTAGAAAAGGAAGTAATTTTAAATTTACTTTACCTTTGTGCAATGATTGACAAGTTTAGCATTTTTAAGGGCAAAAGGCGTTTGCACTTTGCTTTTTTGACAGGTTTGCAAATATTTACAAAAGTGCAAAAGCAAAGAGCAAACAAGTTTTTAAATTTTTTGGTTGCCCTTAAAAAACCTAAACTTTTGGTGCTAAAACATGAAAATTTGTGCTAACATTGACAAAAACAAGCAAATAAAAGTAAAAGTGGCTTCGCCACTTCTACTTTTATGAATAATAATAAAGTTAATATTTGGGATTTACAAACCAATTTGATAAATTTAGATAATTTGAATAACGTGATAACTAAATGAAAATAAAATGCTTATAACATATAACAGCCGACAATTGCGGGCTTCGGTGGTTGTATGAAACGAAAGTGGTAAATTTGAAATTTTGGAATAAAAATGAAACGTAAGTGCCTGATTTCCCGCAACTGCGGCTCGTTATTTTTCGTTACAGGCAATTTTAATAACGAGTTCACAAATACTAAATAATCATTAGATAACTGAATAAATTTAGCAATGAATAAAATAAATTTAGAAACAAAATTAGTTGGAAGCATCGAGGGGACTTTTAATGTGCCTTCTTACCAAAG
>DYOF01000081.1 GCA_020720665.1 Acetofilamentum sp.
ATAAGTTAAATCAGTACACCGAAGGCTCAGTTAGTTTAAGAGTTTTACGATTTGCATCTAACAATGCTGATGTCCCTGCGGGCAGTGTCATATTATTTTTTATATGTCCGAACGGAAATCCGTAAACCGAAGGTAAATTAAGCGGTTTAATTAACTGTTCAAGGGTTTCTTTTAGTGTAAAGCTTGGTGTGTTTTCAACTTCACAGCCTTTAAAAACACCGAAAATAATTCCGGCAGCAAGTTTAATATCTGTTGCCTGTATTAATTGTGTCAGCATACGGTCTATTTTATAGGGCTTTTCATCAATATCTTCAAGAAACACGAGTTTGTTTTTAAAAATCGGTTCAAAATCGGTTCCGATTAATGAATTGATGAGGCTTAAATTTCCGCCGATTAATTTACCTTCGGCACATCCCTTACTAATAGTGTAAAAATCAAATTCCGAATTATGCTCTGTTTCCGGTTCTCTCTCATAAGGGTATTCATAGGTGTCGTTCGGGCAAGTTAAAATATCTGAAAAAATTTTAGCAGTAAATTCATTAAATTCCGAAATCCCTACGGGTCCGTGAAATGAAACCAATCCGCATTTTTGATAAAAAGCAGTTATTAAAGAACTTATATCGCTGTAACCGATAAAAATTTTCGGATTTTTTTGAATGGTTTTATAATCTAAAAGATTTAATATTCGATTTGCTCCGTATCCGCCTCGCGCACACATAACGGCATTAACCTTTTTGTTTTCAAACATATGCATCAATTCTTCGGCACGCTCGGCATCGGTACCTGCTAAATATCCTTGAGCAGATAAAACGCTCGGTAAAAAATAGCTTTTATAAGCTAAACCGTGAATCGTATCAACAATTGTTTGTAATTGAAATTTGCTTATAATACCGGCCGGAGTAATAATACCGATTGTATCACCCGGTTTTAATGATTTAGGAAGCTGCTTTTTCATGATTTGGCATACATGATATTAATTCGGCTAATGTAAGTTTTTTCCGAAACAATTAAAATAAAAATAAAGCTTAAATTAAATGTCGTACGTTTTTTACTTCGTAACAGATTCTTTTTTTCTTCAAAGTTAATTGTGTTAATTAGCGGAAAATAATCCAATACAACCAATCCCTTAATCTGATTTCCACCGCCTTCCGACCAAGTACTTATAATATAATCGTAATTCAGAAGACTTACCAATTGTTTGTATAAAAAAAACACCTTGCTGTTAAAACAAGGTGTTGCAATTAATAACCATGAAAAAGTGGGCCGACAGGGACTTGAACCCCGGACCCTCTGATTATGAGTCAGATGCTCTAACCGGCTGAGCTATCGGCCCCGAGAAATTTAAAATTTCAGGACAGCAAAAATAAACATATTTTTTTCTTTGCCAAAGAAAATCCCCACATTTTATATAAAATCTTACTTTTTGATTTGTTTTTCTATATTTGCACATTAATAATTTTATAATGTACGAACACATTTCAGGAAAAATAATTGAATTAAATCCCGCATATTTAGTACTTGAAACAAATAATATCGGCTATTTAATCCATATATCTTTACATACCTATTCTTTGCTTGAAAAGAAAGAACAAGCCCACATCTTTTTACATCAAATTGTTAGAGAAGATGCACAATTACTTTTTGGTTTTGCCGAAAAAGCGGAACGTGAAATATTCCGATTACTGATTACCGTTTCCGGTATCGGTGCAAATACGGCAAGGCTTATGTTATCATCAATTACGGCTTCAGAAATAAAATCGGCAATCCGAACCGATAACATTAATACCTTAAAAGCAATAAAAGGCATCGGACTTAAAACTGCCCAACGTGTTATCATCGATTTAAAAGATAAAATTGATAAAACTGAAATTGAAGAAGAACAGGTTTCATTGCCGAAAAACAAATTCGGAATCGAAGCGTCGTCTGCGCTTGTAATGTTGGGATTTCCAAAAAATAAAGCAGAAAAGGTAATAAACGATTTGCTATCGAAAGAACAAAAAATTTCTGTTGAAGAATTGGTAAAAAAAGCACTAAAAATTTTATAAATGCGTTTAGATTACTACAATTAAAATAAAATAGTTTAAAGTTACGAGGAAGTGAGCAAAATATTAATAGTATCCGGCCGTATTTTAGTCATTGTTATAAGCATATTATTTATAATGTCATTTACGAATATTCGTAAAGATTTTTTAAGTACTAAATCTTATAAAATTCCTGAAATTAAAGATACGATTATTCACGACACTTTACCCTATCCCTTTGACGATTACGAAAACAACCCCTTTGCTTTAAACCGGCAATTACCTTTATTTTTAAACCAGCCTTCTGCCATAAAATCAGAAGTTAAATATGATGCGGTAACCGGAAAGTTTGTTTTTTATGACAAAATAGGAAATTTCAACTATAGAAATCCCTATTACATGTCCTTTAACGAGTTTTTGATATACAGCAACAAAAAAAACATTCATGAATATTGGATGGAACGTTCTGCAATGGAATCAACAAAAGGCGAGGGAAGCTTTGTAGATCATTTGGTGAACCAAAATTTAATTGTCCCTATTCAAGGATTTGATAAAATATTCGGAACAAATACCATCAATATTAAACCTCAAGGGACAGCAGAAATCATTTTCGGACTAAAAATTACGGAGATAGAAAATGAGGCTCTTCCGAAAGACCTTCAAAAAATGGTCAATTTTGATTTTGACATGAACATAAAAATGGGGGTCAGCGGTCAAATCGGCGATAAAATGAAATTAGGAATAAATTTCGATACCGATGCTACCTTCGAATTTGAAAATAATGTAAAAATAGCTTATCAGGGCAAAGAAGACGAAATCATACAAAAAATAGAAGCCGGAAACGTAAATATGCCTTTGTCCGGCTCATTAATTACCGGAAGCCACAGTTTGTTCGGTCTGAAAACCGAGCTGAAATTCGGAAATTTACTTGTTACAAGTGTTTTTTCACAACAAAAAGGAGAGAGTAAAACAATTGAATTTGCCGGCGGAGCATCAACAACACCCTTTGAAATAACCGCCGATAAATATGATGCAGACAGACACTTTTTTTTATCTCAATATTTCAGAGACAAATATGATGAAGCATTGTCTGACTTGCCGATAATTCGTTCAAATATTAATATTCGAAAAATTGAAGTTTGGGTTACAAACAGAAGCGGAAAATTCGAAAATTCCAGAAACATTGTCGCATTTATGGACCTCGGCGAAAACGAAGAACATTTTTATGCCGAAGACCCCGTATTTTCGACAAGCACACTAAAAATTCCGGCAAACCAAACAAATAACCTATACGAGTTAATAACAACTCAATTGGTCGGAATCAGAGATGTTTCCAATGTAACAAATTTGTTATCGCGTATTCAAGATTTTAATTCGGGAATTGATTATGAAAAAGTTCAAAACGCGAGACTTTTATCTTCCTCAGAATATTATTTTAATGCATCTTTAGGATACATTTCTTTAAATTCTCAATTAAACAACGATGAAGTTTTAGCTGTTGCATTTGAGTATGAAAATACAACAACCGGCGAAACATATCGGGTGGGAGAATTTTCAAACGAAGGACCGGCGGCACCCGATGCTTTATTTTTAAAACTAATTAAACCTACAATTTTATCAACCGAATACCCCACATGGGATTTAATGATGAAAAACGTCTATGCATTTAACGCATATCAAGTTAATAGTCAGGATTTTAAGATGGATGTGATGTATCGCAACGACCGAACCGGCTCTTCGGTAAATTATATCCCTGCAGGTAATATTGAAGGTGAAATTTTACTCAGAGTTTTAGGATTAGATAATTTGAATAAAAATAATCAACCGGGAGTTGACGGTTATTTTGATTTTATTGATAAAGTTACAATTAATGCATCAAACGGAAAGATTTTTTTTCCTGTTATCGAACCATTTGGTTCTTATTTAAAACAGAAAATAACAGAAGGGAATGAAAATGACCCTGAAATAAACAGAATTGCAGAACAATATATTTTTCAAGAGTTATATGACGAAACACAAAACAGTGCGGAACAAAAAGCTGAAAAGAATAAATTTTTTCTGAAAGGAGAATATCGGTCGGCAGGCGGTTCTGAAATTAATTTAAACGCAATGAACATACCCGAAGGGTCGGTAACTGTTACGGCAGGGGCGGAAATATTAACCGAAAATCAAGACTATACGGTTGATTATAATTTAGGTCGTGTAACCATTTTAAACGAAGGTATTCTTGAATCCGGAACTCCGATTAAAATTTCTCTTGAAAGCAACTCGATGTATGACGTAGGAAATAAATCAATGATAGGCACTCATTTAGATTACCGAATTTCTGATAATTTTAATGTAGGCGCAACCATTATGCATCTACATCAAAAACCCCAAACAGTTAAAGTAAGTATCGGAAATGAAGCCATATCAAATACCATTTGGGGCACGGATATAAATTATAACAAAGAACTTCCGATTTTAACCCGGTTTGTTGATAAAATTATCCCGTTTATTAAAACAAAGGCTCCTTCAAATATTGACTTCTCCGGTGAATTTGCACAATTGATTCCCGGACACCCCCGAATTCTCGGCGAAGAAGGTTTTGCTCATATTGATGACTTTGAAGGCTCAAAAATAACATTCGATTTAAAATCACCCGGACGTTGGCGAATTGCTGCAACCCCGCAAGGACAACCGGATATGTTTCCGGAAGCAGGCTCAATCAATTCCTTATCCTATGGATATAACCGCGCAAAATTAGCATGGTATAACATTAACAGAGATTTGTTGGCAAGAAATGCAATTGATTATTTAAGTATTGAGGATTTAGCAGACCACAGAGTAAGAGAAATCCTCGAACAAGAAATTTTTCCTGACAGGGATTATGAAACAGGGATTCCCACATCGATTTATGTATTAAATCTTGCATTTTACCCACAAGAAAAAGGACCGTACAATTATGATGTAAACCCCGTTCCGGGAATTTCAGCCGGTATAAACAGTGGCGGATATTTAGAAAATCCAAAAAGTCGTTGGGCTGGAATATCGCAAAGCTTAACATCCAACAACTTTGAAGAACAAAATATTGAGTTTGTTGAATTTTGGATATTAGACCCCTTCATATATAGCCCAAACCATTCGGGAGGTGATATATATTTGAATTTCGGAAGTATTTCGGAAGATATTTTGAGAGACTCAAGGCAATCATTTGAAAACGGTTTACCGACTTCTGCCGGAGTTTTAGGTGTTACAGATGAAACAATTTGGGGAAAAGTGCCGGTTTTACCCAGAATAACCAATGATTTTGCTGTTGAACCGGCAGATGCAAGACAACATCAAGATGTCGGTTTAGACGGACTATCGGATTCCGATGAAAATACATTTTTTGATAATTACTTAAATACCTTATCAACTGTAATTTCTGACGGAAATATTCTGAATAAAATAAAAGAGGACCCATCAGGTGATAATTATATGTTTTTTAAAGACCCTCAATATGATGAAGAACGAGCCGGAATTTTAGACCGATATAAAAAATATAACAATCAGGAACAAAATTCATCTTCAACTAATACAGGCAATAATACGGTAAGCTCAAGTCCGATTTTAACTCCGGATATGGAAGATTTGAATAATGATTACACACTTTCTGAAACCGAAGCCTATTTTCAATATAAAATACATTTAGAACCGAGTGAAATGATTGTCGGAAAAAATTATATAACCGACATCAGAGAAGCAGAAGTTGACCCTGACAAAGATAATATTAAAGAAATCGTTAAGTGGTATCATTTAAAAATTCCTTTAGACGACTATCAAAAAAAAATAGGAGCAATTCAAGATTTTAAATCAATTCGCTTTCTAAGATTATTTATGAAAGATTGGGATGAAGAAATTGTTTTGCGTATCGCTGAAATGGACTTAGTCAGAGGCGATTGGAGAAAATACAGATTATCAATGCTGGAAGGCACCGAAGGAACGGGAACCCCTGAATTTACAGATGCACAATTAGAAATAAATGTTGTAAATATTGAAGAAAATTCATTTCGGGAGCCGGTAAACTATGTTTTACCGCCGAATGTCAGCCGAGAAATATCCCCCGGAAACACATATCTCACTCAATTAAACGAGCAAGCAATATCATTAAAAGTAAATAATTTAAGTGACGGTGATGCCCGAGCGGCATATAAAAACGCATCTTTAGACGTCAGACAATTTAAACGATTACAAATGTTTATTCATGCCGAAGCGGTTGCAGATAACATTTTGAATGACGACGATTTATGTGTATTTATTCGCTTAGGTTCAGATTATAAGGATAATTATTACGAATATGAAATTCCCTTAAAATTAACAGAACCCGGGTATTATAACAACGGAACTATTGACGAACCTGACAGAGAATTAGTTTGGCCTCTTGATAATATGTTGGACGTTGATTTTGAAGTTTTTCAAACAATTAAGCAAGAACGAAACATTAAAAATAGTTTGAATTTAATTGATTTAACATCCGAATACAGCAGGTATGATGTTGAAAATTACGGCGAAGAAACCGGCAGGCGAGTGAGTATCGCAGGTACTCCTAATTTAAGCAATATTCGAACAATAATGCTCGGAATTAGAAATAAAAATAAAGATAAAAATAAACTGCTTGATGACGGATTATCCAAATCCACAGAAGTTTGGTTGAATGAATTACGACTTTCCGGATTTAACGAACAAGGAGGTTGGGCAACACGCGGAAGACTGCAAACAAATTTAGCCGATTTTTCTACGATTGCCTTGGCAGGTGAATACAGCACACCCGGTTTCGGAAGTATTGAAAAACGAGTGAATGAAAGGCAAAAGTCAACCGATAAAAGTTACGATTTCTCCATAGGAGCAGAAATGGGAAAATTCTTTCCCAAAAAGTATGGAGTAAAAGTTCCTGTTTACATCGGCTATTCAGAATCTTTCAGCGATCCGGAATACGACCCGATTAACCCGGACATTAAAATGACAACCGTTTTAAAAAGTATGACTCAAGAAGAGCGTAATGCACACCTTCAAATCACGCAAGATTATTTAAAACGCAAGTCGTTTAATGTAACAAATTTTAAAATAAACGGTAATTCCGAGAAAAAAACCGATTCAGAAAAAAAATCGAAATCAAGCAAAACAAAAAACAAACCCTTATGGCACATATCAAATTGGACAGCAGGATACGGAATAAATGAAACCTATATCAGAAATATAAACACCGACCATAATCTTTTAAAAGTTCAAACCGGTATTTTGGCATATAATTACAATATTTCGCCAAAAAATATAACACCATTCTCAAAAATTAAATTTCTTAATAAAAAAGTGTTTAAAATCATTAAAGATTTTAATTTTTACTATGCGCCTTCAATGATTGCTTTCAGAACAGATATGAGAAAATCGTATAATGAAGTACAATTAAGAAATATTGAATCAATTAAAGCCGGGAATTATTCGGATACCTTAACTTCAAATTTTGACAAACAATTTACATGGAACAGAACCTATGATGTAAAATATAGTTTAACTAAAGATTTGAAATTTTCATACACCGCAAATAACCAATCGTGGGTGGATGAACCGGACGGTAAAATAGATAAAAATGACAATTATTTGTGGACAAATTATAAAGACTCGGTTGTAGGAAACATTAAAGATTTTGGAAGAACAACAGATTTTCATCAAAACATTAATGCCGTATGGAATTTGCCGATTAACAAATTGCCCCTTCTCGGATGGACAAACATCAACGCACGTTACGATGCCGATTATTATTGGACAGAAGGTTTAAAATCCGCCGAAAACGAGAAACTCGGAAATACTATAAGAAATAATCAATCTGTTCAGTTAAGCGCACAATTAAATTTTGAAACAATATACAAAAAAGTAAAATTCCTGAAAACAGTTGATGAAAAATTTAACGGCAGAAATAAAAAAACGGAAAAAAAATATAAAACGGTAAATTATGTAAAAGAAAACCTGAAATTAAAAAAAGACAAATCAAAAACTATAATTCACAATTTAAAAACAGAAGATGTAAGTGTTACAGTTTCAGATAATAATAAAAAGACAATTAAAGGACAAACCGAAATTATTGACGCCGGAAAAATTAAATTTACACCGGAAGAAGATGTTGAAAATGCCCTAATTGAAATATCCGGAAAGCGAGAAATTAAAGATAATATATTCAGAGAAATTGCTGACTACACATTATACGCTTTGATGTCGGTAAGAAATGTTTCATTAAATTATACCGAAAATAACGGCATGGTAGTACCGGGGTATTTACCCAAAACGAAGTTCTTCGGATATAATGATACTTGGGAAGCACCGGGTTGGAAGTTTATTACAGGATTTCCGGATTCATCGTTCATGAGAACAGCTGCAGATAAATTGTGGATTTCAGGCGATTCATTATTAAATACACCGACAGTTACAACGCACGACGTTAATCTTAATCTCAGAGCAAGTTTAAAACCCATACAAGGTATGCATATAGACCTAAACGCCGACAGAAGAGAAAATTTATCAAAAAATGAATATTGGGTCAAAACAGAATACGGATTTGAAGATAACAGAGAAAAATATGAAACCGGAAATTTTTCAATTTCATTCTTATCAATAAAAACAGCATTTAAGCAAAATAAATTAGACTCATTATATAACTCAAATGCTTATGAAGAATTTAAACGAAACCGATTCATTGTTGCCAAAATACTGGCTGACGAACGAGCAAGTTTAATACCGTCTTATAATCCGAATGAGCCTAATTTGGTTGTAGATACAACCGGAATGATTTCTGTAAGAGACAGTTTCCCTTTTGGTTATAGTGATGTGTCGCAAGACGTATTGCTTCCGGCTTTTTTAGCTGCTTATTCAGGTCAATCGATATCAAAAACTTCAAAATTTCCAAAAATTCCTATGCCGAATTGGAGAATAAAGTATGATGGTTTATCCGATTATGAGTTTATTAAAAAATATATTAAGAAAATCACAATTAACCATGGCTACACATCCTTGTATAATGTTTCACAATATAATACAAATACAAATTTTGAAGAGTATGAAAATACAGGATTGAGTGAAGTAACCGATGAATTAAATCATAATTTTATATCCGATTATCAATTAGGCGGTGTTTCAATCGATGAAAAATTCATTCCTTTAATTGGTGTGGATATGAGGTGGAATAATGAAATGCAAACCAAAGTTGAATATAAACAAACCCGTTTGCTCTTATTAAGTTTTTCAAATAATCAAATTTTAGAAACATTAAATAAAGAATATGTTGTAGGTTTTGGTTATAAAATAACCGATTTAAAAATTCCGATGATGATTCAGGGAACTCAAAAATTGTTTCAAAGCGACCTGAATATTCGTTTCGATTTTACATACAGAGACATGTATTCAATTATCCGACGAATTAATGAAGAGGCAAACAACCTGTCTGCAGGGAATAAAAATGTATCTCTAAAAATTAATGCCGATTATAACTTAGATAAAGTTACACTTCGGGTGTTTTATGAACGAATTTTGAATGAACCGCATGTTTCTAACTCTTTCAGAACAACAAATACACATATCGGTTTCAGTTTGCGGTTTAATTTAGCTAATATTTAAGATTTCTCAGAGAAAATATGATTGAAAACGTTTTTATTTATAATTCAAAATGATTAAATTTGTGCAATTACTTTTTTCACGAACAATAAATTAATAAATTAATAATCAGACAGTTATGAATATACCTCAAAATTTAAAATACACAAAAGATCACGAATGGGTCAGAGTTGAAGGCGATGAAGTCTATATAGGGATTACCGATTTTGCTCAAGGTGAATTAGGCGACATTGTTTTTGTTGAAGTTGAAACAGTAGGAGAAACAATTGAAAAAGAAGCTGTTTTCGGAACAATTGAAGCGGTTAAAACCGTTTCTGACATGTTTATGCCGCTTAGCGGTGAAATAACCGAGTTTAACACTTTACTTGAAGACAGTCCGGAATTAATAAACTCAGACCCATACGGAAAAGGATGGATTATCAAAATCAGACCAAATAACATTTCGGAATTAAACAACTTAATGTCTGATTCGGAATATTCAGATATGGTTAAATAACAATTACTTGAAGTGATGTTTTATATAAGGATTGCAGACGAATTTGTAATCCTTTTTTACTTAGTCAGTACTTAAAAACTCAAAATAACACAACCACCATTGCTCTTTTTGTACGCAGAAGTGCTAATTTGAAACTTTTGTGCAAACAAGAAATATTTGTAAGTAATTGAAACATTTGTGCTGACACACCCACAAAAAAAGCAACGGCGTGTGTTATTTTCCGTTGTGTGCCATGCTAAAAAAACGACAGTGCATAAAATGAACGAAATAGAAAACCGAGATTGTCAACACTTATGTC
>DYOF01000082.1 GCA_020720665.1 Acetofilamentum sp.
GACTAACGGAAGATATTATTTAATGCAGATTTATAAAGGTGTTCCTATCTGCGGGAAAAAACAAGTTTTATAAATAAGTATATGCATTCAATTTGCAGATTATTAATTAATTATGAATTTTTAGACAGATAAAATATATTTTCGCCTACTTGCTTTATGTAGGCAGGTAACGACTTCTGCAAGTGAACGAACAGCGTACCCCATAAAACGTTTAAATTCAAGATTAGATTGACCGATTGAACCTTCAGAAATATTTAAAGCAATAGAATCAACAGCTCTACAAATTTGTGATGAAAGATTGAAATTTTCTTTTGGAGGAAATTATTCAGACAAAACATTAATATCTTCTCCAAATTCCATTGCTTTTTGCCAAATAATCAGTTTCTCAAATTTAAACTTCATCGCATATAATTTTCAAAAAAAGCTTAAAGACAAGGTGAAAACACCCTGACTCCAGCTTCCGACTTCAAACCTTTAAATAGCCTCAGTTTCTACTACTTTTGCTAATACATCGGCGTAAGGAATAAATAAATATTTTTTCCCGTCAAATTCAATTTCATTCCCTGAAAATTCTTTATAAAGAACCGTATCTCCTACTGAAATACCGGGGTTCTCAACAGAACCGATTGCTGTAACTTTTCCGGTTCGTTCTTTACCTTTTGCAGAATCGGGTATTATTAATCCGCTTGCCGTTTTTTGTTCTCCTGTTTTTTCGGTTATTTCGAGTAAAACATTCTCGTTTAATGGTTGTAATTCTCTCATTGTTATATAATTTTAATTTATTTTAATTGAAATTCAATTTGCAAATATATAAATTGTCCTTTTTTTAATATTACAATCCTAACAAATTATCAATTTTTGCTTTATCAAAACCAACGACCACTTGCCCGCCGATTAATGTTTGCGGAACACCTTGCTGACCGCTTCTCTTTACCATTTCTTCAGCGGCTTTTTGATCTTTTGAAACATCAATATCTCTGAATTTGATATTTTTTTCTTTAAAATAGGTTTTTATTCGGTTACACCATGAACATGAAGGGGTTGAATAAACGCTTACCGATTTTTGTGTCGGTGCATCTGAATTTACTTTTGGTTTGTAAACGCTGCCTGAAAACAATGCCGTGTAATACGAATCATCATTGCATCCCTTATATACGCCTTTAAACTCATTGCTTTCGAATTTTAACAAAGACGGTACAGATTTCACTTCATAATTTTCATGAATATCCTTTACTTCATTAACATCTGCAAAATATATTATCGGTTTATTTTCAGATTGTTCTTCGGTTTTTAATATACTTTGAAACGCACAATCGCTTTGCTCAGATGTTTTTTTATAAATAAATAACCAAAAACTATTTGTATTTTGAGTTTTTTCTTTAAAATCTTTATAGGAATTAACAGGTATCATAAGGTCAGCTTTTTTTATATATTTCGGTTTCGATTATATCAATACTTGTGCCGTTCAAAAAAAGGTGAAGAAACGACAGTATTTTTTAGATAAATTACATCAAAACTGACACATTGGCAAAAAAAAGCTGCCGAATGTTCGGCAGCTTCGTAATTTTATAAAATGTAAAAATTTAGAATGTAATTTTCACACCGGCATTAAATGTTCTGGGAAGTCCTAAATAAACTTCGGCTGAATTAATCGTATGTGAAAATCGATTATCATATCCGTAAAATGCATTGTAACTGCTGTTATCAACCGCATCTTGAATATAGATTTCATCTAATAGATTGAATACATGACCAAATACTTCTACACCGATTTTTCCGTCAAGCGGTAATTTATAAGATAAATGTAAATCCGCTAAGAAATAAGCCGGTGTCAACCAAACTTGTTCGGTATCAGTACTATCAGTTCTTTTAATTGGGTCAAAATCAGCATAATGGTTTGAATAGTAACGAACATCAAATTGAATTCTTAATCCTTTAACGGGTAAAATAGCTAAAGAGCCTCCGAATTGTGTTTGTGGCATATCTCCTACTTTTAAACCTTCGATGTAATAATTATAATCTTCAGAAACAAATGTACCTGAACCGTCATCATAAGTTCTGTAAGTACCGGTTACATTATTTAAGTATGTCCAATTTCCAATGGCAGCAATGGCGCGAACTTCAATTAAATCAATAGGTTTGTAGGCTGCTTCAAATTCAAAACCTTTATGAGTTTGCCCCATTCCTGTTAAAAATACAATAGCATCACCGCCTGTTTCGGTTTGAACTCCTTTGCTGATAGCTCTGTTAGTCCATTTCGTATTGTAATAGTTCAATTTAATATCTAAATCTTTTTTAGGAGTTTGATAATTTACACCAAATTCATAAGCATTAAATATTTCATTTTCAGGATTTTCAGCTATTGCTCCTGAGTAGTCGTCAATTACATTGTCAAAAATCGGAGCTTTAGAAATATATCCGTAATTACCGAAAACACTTAAGCCTCCAACCGGTCTGAAACTTAAACCGCCTTTTAACTGATAACCGGGAATATAATTTGTAACTGCCGATAACTCGCTTGTTCCGTCTTCAGCTTTTTTAAAATGATTGGTATATGTATATTTAATAAATGAATGTCCGAATGTACCGTATGCCGTTAATTTTTGAGTATTGTATTCAGCTTGTGCAAAATAGCCCATCCAATCAACAGTATTTGTATTATAATATGCAATTTTATCTCCTAATGTTTTACCATAATCAGCTTCTGTTTCAAATTCATTACTTGCATCAATATATACACTGCCTCCCAATAAATCTCTTACTTCTCTGTAATGGTCAATTTCAGCAGTTCTCCAATCTACCCCGAGTTGTGCTTTAAATTTATCGCTGAATAAGAATTGTGCTCTTGAAATTGCACCTATAGTCCATTGATTGTTTACGCTGTTTCTCAAAATACCGACAGAAGTATCGTTTTTCGTAACGTGGTTATTATTATAAGTTTCATCCCAACTCACAAATCTTGAAGGACTTGTAATTCCTTCATGATAACTCCAACGCATACTTCCTAATGTGCCGGAACCGCCGCCTTTTCCGCCTGAGTAATAAAGAGTTGTATATTGTTTTACTTTTGGAGCCCAAGTTGCATACCAGTTTAAATTAGCCAACGGTTTGTGAAAATAATTTTCTCTTTCGCTCATAAAATCGGCATTTAAACGGTCATGTTCTTTTCCGTTCCATGATTGTTTTCCGTTATAATCCACACTGATAGGTCCCCAGTTTTCGTTATAAAAACGTCCGCCTTTTGCATCTGCAAAATTAGTATATAATGAATCTCTGTCAGCTTCGGGAAATTTTAATAAGGTACTGTCATCAGCTCCAAAATCTTTTGCGATATCATGACCGTAAGCTGCTATATTTTGTTTGTATAAATTTTGACCGTGGTATTGTGCTGCACCTACGGCGTAAACCTCTAATTTATGATTATCATTCACTTTATAGCTTGCACCTAAATAATAAGCTAAAGCTTTTGTATAAGTTGCATCAATAACACCGGCACCTTGTTTGGCGACTAATGAGGCACTTAAAGCAAATTTATCTTTAATCATTCCGGTGTTTCCGGTTAAAGACATTTTCATAAAATTGCCTGAACCGTATTCTAATTTTGCCGAACCGCCTTTTGATTTTTCGGCAGGGCTGGTTAAAATATTCATTGTACCCCCGATAGAAGGTGTTGCCAAATTTACGGCACTTAAACCTCTCTGCATTTGGATGGATGATGTTGCATCGGCAACTCCGTCCCAATTTGACCAGTAAACCCAACCGTTTTCCATATCATTAACAGGAACACCGTTAATCATAATAGCAACATTTCTTTGGTTAAAACCACGAACATTGATACGCGCATCACCGGCACCGCCGCCGCTTGCGGTTGAATAAACGCTCGGGGTCATGTTCATCACTAAGGGTAGGTCTCTTGAACCTAATTGTTGTTCAATTGTTTCTTTTTCAACATCTGAAAATGCAACCGGCGTTTCACGCTCTTTTGCTCTGTCGGCTATAACATATATTTCGGCAATTTCAGAACTTTCTATGCCTAATTTAACATTAATTACACTGCCGCTTATTGCAACTTCTTTGGTTTGCATACCGACATAAGAAAAAACTAAAAATTGTGAACCCGCAGGTGCTGTAATCATATATTTACCGTTCATATCGGCAACGGTTCCTACGGTTGTTCCTTTAACCATAATAGTTACTCCCGCAATCGGAGTATCATCATCTTCCGATGTTACGGTTCCGCTTACCGTTGTTTGAGCAACAGCAAACCCTGTAAAAAAAACGAACACCATTAATAAAAAGAATTTGTTTAAGCTTCTCATAATCAATTATTTTAGTGAATATTCAATTTAAAAAATTTGAATGCAAGTTAAATTAAATTTTACATATTTAAAATAGTTTCATTCATTAATTTTATATTAATTTTAACTGTTAGCTTGAATCAGTAATTTTGATTTACGGTATTGACAGTCAGGGCTTGATTGTTCAATTTAAGTTGTATTAAATTATTACAACACAATGTTTATCAGGACATTCACACCCTGACTTGCGAATTTAAGGTTTAATAATTCCATAATAAAATTAAATCGCTTAATAAAACCGTTTTGTGCTTTATATTTTTTATATACCTTTGTGCATAAATATTTTATGAATTAAAGATGTCAAAAAATCAAAAAGAAAAGTTAAAACGCAAACACCCCGTTCAGTTTTTATTCAATGATCTTGAATTAGAGGCATTTGAAAAATATTGTAAAAAATATAAAATCAAGAATAAATCAAAATTTATCAGAGAAACGGTTATAACCGAAGTACTGGTTCAATTTGACAGAGATTATCCGTCATTATTTGACAATGAAGAACAATTTTAATTCAACATTTAAAAATTTATATTTTTTTTGAATTTTCAGTTGCTGATTTACCTGCAAGCCAACCTGTTGAAAAAGCAATTTGAAAATTATATCCGCCGGTTTCGGCATCTGTATCAATAATTTCTCCCGCAAAATACAAGTTCTTTATCCGTTTCGACATCATTGTTTTACCGTCTATATCGTTTGTATCAACCCCTCCGGCAGTAATAACAGCTTCTTTAAAGGATCGGTGTCCGGTTACTTTAAATCTGAAATCTTTAAGCAAAATTCTTAATTTTTTACGTTCTTCGCCCGATATTTTATTACATTCTTTGTTTTCATCAATTCCTGAAAGCTCTGCAATTACAGGAACTAACTTCGAAGGTAATAAATTTTTCAGCACACTTCTTACTTGCTTTTTTCCGTTTTCATTCAATTCTCGTTGAAGTCGGCTGTCTAATTTTTGTTCATCTAAAGCTGGTTTTAAATCAATGGAAATGTCAACGCTTTTGTTGTCAATTAACGCATCAACAGCAGTTTTACTGAGAGTCAGTATCACCGGACCTGTTAAACCATAATGAGCAAATAACATTTCTCCGAACTCTGATTTTACTTTTTTTTGATTAATCCAAACGCTTACATTCGTATTTTTTAAACTTAATCCTTGCAATTTTTCAGCTGTATTTCCTTCGGTATTCAGAGGTACTAATGCCGGACGTAATGTTGTAATTTGATGCCCCGATTTTTCAGCCAAACGATATCCGTCTCCTGTTGAGCCTGTGGCAGGATAAGACTTTCCTCCGGTGCATAGAATTACATTTTCAGCTGATATTATAAAAGAGTTATTTTCTGTTTTTGCAGAAACTCCTGTAACTTTATTTTCAGAGATTAATAGTTCTTCAACTTTTACATTTGTTCTAATCTCCACATTTTTTTTACGAAGAATTTTTAATAAGGTGTCAACAACATCAGCCGCCTTATCACTCACCGGAAAAATACGCCCGCCGCGTTCTTCTTTTGTTTCTAAACCGTTATCTTTTAATAATTTAATCATATCGTTTGAAAAAAACGCTGAAAATGCATGTTTTAAAAATTTAGGTTTAGGGAATATTTTTTTATAAAATTCTGAGGGATAATCTGAATTGGTAATATTGCATCTGCCTTTGCCTGAAATAAGCATTTTTCTTCCTTCCCTGCTCATTTTCTCTAACAATAAAACTTTTGCACCGCTTTCGGCGGCACTATATGCTGCCAATAAACCTGCCGCACCGGCACCTATTATAACTACTTCAAATTTTTCCAACGGGAACTGTTAAATAGATTTTATAATCTGCGTGCTGAAACTACCGGAATTTTATACATTTTTTCATTTCCGTCAAGATTAAATACCTTGAAATAAATTAAATAGGTTCCGGCAGGTGCAAGTTTATAATTATCATATAAACCGTCCCATGAAATTTTTCCCTGCACCGACAGTAATAAATTACCGGCTAAATGCCTCACTTGTCTTCCTTTTGCATCAAAAATAATAATATCGGCAACATAACCGGCTTGCTCAAAGGTATAATTTATCTCGGCGTAATCATCAATTCCGTCATTATCGGGCGAAAACATATAGGGTGAAACACTTATCGGAACATCCGGCGGTGTGTCTGTTTCATTATATTGTGAATTTTCATAAGCCGGAGTTGCAAAACCGACCATTTCAGAAGCCGAATGCCAATTTGAGGCATCTTGTGTGGGCAAATTATAATTAACGCGTTCCAGAGAAACTCCTTGAACATTATCCAACAATTTAAAATGCATATCCTCATTATAGGAAAATTCATCAATAATCAATGTATCTTTATATAACAAAACTACGGTTCCGGAATCCGAAGGATAGGTCGGAAAACTTGAAAGTTCTATAATGTTTTCTTGGTTTTTACTCATATAAAATTCTAAAACACCGTCTTTATTACTTGTAAAAGCCATATAGCTGTCGGGGTCAAAATTTTTATTGGTAACAGATAAAGGTGTGATTGAAATGATACTATCAGGATTTTCATCATCTCTTACAGCTAATCGAAGATTAACTAAATCAATAGTTTGCCCCGAGCGATTATAAAGTTCGACAAAATCGTTTCCTCCGGTATTCGGATAAAAGAGAACTTCATTAAGCGCAATATCATTTTGAACGGGTGTGTAATAAGTAAATGTTAAAACCGTGTCTCTTATTACATTAGAATTCAAATCTTTAATACCTGAAAGGCTTAATTTTACAGGAATCGCTTGCGGAAACGGTTCGGAAAACTGAATATGAACAACGCTTGTGTCTGCTGTTTCCCTGCTAACAATTTCCGGATTTCCGATACCGTTATCGGCTGAATAATTTAACACATTGGTTCCGCTTGTAAATTCAACGGCTTCCGAAAATTTAATTTTTATTCGCTTTTCATCTCTTACCCATAAATCTGTCGGAAAAATACGAAAATATGTAAATTGAAAACCGGTAATTTGTATGGTGTTTTCGCAATTATCACTTAAATTATCAATCGTCAGATTATAGGTTTGTTTGTCAGAAAATTGGTTTGCAAAAAATAAATGTACAATATTTCTTTCTGACTCATCGGTAAATGCATTAAGCGGGTTTCCTATCGAATTGTCAATGGTGTAATTTGCTGTAAGACTTCCGCTTTCCGGATTAATAAATTCGTTGAATATAAGCTGAATATAATCAGACGAAATAATTTTCACATCGCTTAGTACGGGTGCTGAATTATCAATATTTGATTTTTTTACGGAATTTATGTGTCCGGGTGTTCCTCCGTCTTCATTAATACAGGCTGTCCAATTGTTATTTTCGCCGCAAAAATTTAAGGGGTCAATTCGTTCTAATGACCAACCGCCGTTATCTTTTTCAGTATCATCATACCAAGTATCTGAATAGCTTAATTCCTCAATAATTGTTCTGTCGGGCTTCATCAGTTTTAAATTTCTTCCGGATGTTATAATATCGCTTGAAGTTAATATAGGTAAAACGCTTCCGTAGGAAGTGAACAAATGTTCTTGCCCTTCCTCACATAACAGCAAATAAGAGCCGGACTCTAAAGTTAAATAAGGAAATATTCTCTCCGTTTGGTCTTCCGAGAGAAAAATCCAATCGGTTAAATCCAAATCAAAATTTGAAGTATTATATAATTCAACATACCTTGCCGCAGGAACTACGAGGGGAACCGGATTAATATCACACATAATTTCATTGATTATTATGTCAAACGGTTTAGGAATGTAATATACGAATTCGGTTTCTGATAAATTCATCGTATTATCATTAACATCTTTAACATTTTGAACAGTAAGTGTATAGATTTCTTCTTCAATAAATGAATTGTCAAATTGCAAATTCACAATTGAACTGTCTGAATTACTGATAATTGCAATCGAAGGTGTTCCTATTCCTTTATTTGCGGAATAATTTAACAATGTTTGGGCTGAAATTTCATCAAGCTTTTCAGAAAAACGGATACGTAATTGGTTAGATGACATTACTTCAATTGATTTCAAATGAATTAATTCATAATTAAAGTTCATGATTGTTTCAGCGAGTACATTTCCGCAATTATCTTGAATATTTTTAATTAAAATACTGTTATTGCCGATATTAAAATTATCGGCGAAATATAATTCGACAATTGCGTTAGTTTCGGAGTTTATTACTGCGGAAACCGGGTTTAAACTGCCGTTTAAGATGTAATTTTCTATGGTTTCTGCTATCGAAACATTAAGTTTTTCAGAAAAAATGATTTGGACGTGTTTTGATGAAATTAGCGATATATTGACTAATTCGGGAGAACTGTTATCCGGGTTGGAAGCCATAACTGAATTCATTCTTCCGGGAGTTCCGCCGGTATAATCAACGGTTGCCGTCCAGTTGGTTTCTTCGCTGCAAAAGTTTAACGGGTCAATACGTTCCATAGACCAGCCTCCGCCGTCTTTATCTTCGTCATGATACCAATCAATTGAATACGTAACATCTTCAATAATAACTCCCTCACTGTTTCTTATAACTAAACGTTTTCCTGTTGTGGTTAATTCGGATGCGTTTAAAATTCCTAAAGTAATTCCGTACGGGTTGAATTCTGAAACGGCAACAGCCTCACAAATAATGGCATATGAGCCGGAAGGAATAAGTGTTGCGGGAAAATCTCTTTCTGTATTATCGCCTATTTTAAATGTCCAACCGGTTAAATTAATATCAAAATTTGAATGGTTATACAATTCAACATATTCATATATAGGAAGTGCCTCCGGTGCCGGATTCACATCACACATTATTTCGTTAATTACTAAATCGTATGCTTGAGGTTCATAATACGAAAATTCTAAATTAACGGACTGAACGGTATTGCCGTATAAATCTTGAATGTTTTCAATTGTCATCGTATATATTTGTTCCAATTGAAAATTATTTGAAAAGTTCAGATGTACAACATTTTTGCTGACAGCATCTACAACAGCGCTTTGCGGATTTCCGATTCCGTTATTGACAGTATAATTTAATACATTTTGTGCTGTTGTTATCTCAACATCTTTATTGAAATAAACATCTGCTTCATGGATTGAAACGGGTGTAACTGTTTCAGCTTTAAATCTTTGATAAGTAAAATCTTGTGTGATATTCAAAGCGACATTTCCGCTCAAATCTGCAACTCCGTTAACGCTTATTTGATACAATAAATTTTCAGTAAAAGAACCTGCAAATACTAATTCAACTTGCTTATTATCAGACGCATTTAATGTTGCAGAAAGAGGATTCCCTATACCTCCGTCAACCGAATAATTTAAAACCGTTTCCGCTGAACTTTCTGATAATGTTTCATTAAAATTTATCAGTAATCGATTGTTTGACACCGCTGAAACATCGACAATTTCAGGTGCTTCTGTGTCTTCCGAAACCGTAAAATCATCAAACCACAATAAGCCGGCTCTTGTTGAAGTAAATTTAAAATATAAACCGGTAAATAGCGCATTGGTATGAGAGTTATCCGTTTCGGTGCCGCCTGAGATTAAATTATCAAATCCTCCGTTTTCGTCATATTCTATATTCCATACTCCTGTCGCCGAACGTCTTACCTGTATGCCGAGTATATCATTTTCCGACCAATCAAAAGTTGTTTGAATAAGCGATGTAAAACTACCTGCTGTAACTTTCCATAAGGTTAAGAAATCGGAAGTTCCTGTCATATCTACCCCGATAACATATCCGTTAAGTCCGGCAGTTAAATCACTATTATCAGAAAACAAGTACACACCGAATAAGTTACTGCCGGACGGATCCCAATTACCGTTTTTTAAATTAAATCGCCAAACAATATCTCCCGATGAAATTGAAACACTGCTCATATCATGGCTGATATAACTTTCACCGGCTACGTTTGATAAATTGTGTTTTAATGAATATGTTCCGTTTATAGCCGAAGTATTTGATGCTGCCCAATGTCCGACTGTGCTTTCTGTCCACCCGTTTAAGTTTCCGTCTTCAAAATCATCGGTTATTTGCGCAAAAAAGACAAACGGCAACAGAGATAAAAGAATAATTAAGA
>DYOF01000083.1 GCA_020720665.1 Acetofilamentum sp.
TTAATATTTCCGGAAATTAATGTTTCAAAAATTAAATTTAGATTTTTTAATTTAAAATTTACTACAATTTTTATTTTGTAAGCAATTCTGTTATTTTCGCAATCTTTTAAATTTTTAAATTATAATATGAGCAGATTTAGGAAAGTTATCCAAAAGTTTCCGAAACTTTTTTGGGTTTCAAATTCAATGGAATTGTTTGAACGTTTTGCTTGGTACGGATTTTATAATTTGTTAGCCGTTTATTTGACAGACCGCTTGGGATTTACACCCGAACAGCAAGGAGCTATTATGGGAACCGGTTCGATGTTATTGTATTTTTTACCTACAATAACGGGAGCAATTGCCGACAAAATTGGTTATAAAAAAGTGCTTGTAATTTCGTTCGGAATGTATATTTCCGGATTTTTAATGATGTCATATTTTGAATCGTATGCTGCTATTTTTATATCATTTCTGTATGTAGCGGTGGCGGGGGCTTTATTTAAACCGATTATTTCCGGAACCATTGCAAAAGTAACTGACGATGAAACTTCATCCGTCGGTTTCGGAATTTTTTATATGATGATAAATATCGGCGGTTGGTTGGGTCCTTTAATTGCAGGTTTTTTAGTAGATTTAAGTTGGAACTATGTATTTGCACTTTCAATGGGTGTGATGGCAATTAATTATGTTATTGTATTCTTTTTTTATAACGACCCGGTTATTAAAAATAATAACGGAACTGCGGGTGAAAGTATTCTTCAGGCATTTAAAAATATAGGGTTCGCATTGTCAGATTATAAATATTTGATTTTTTTGATATTAATGGTCGGCTATTGGACTGCATTTAATCAATTATATTATACATTTCCGGTTTTTCTGAACCAATGGGCAGATTTGTCAAATTTTTTCGGGTATGAAATTAATTTCGCAAAAATGACCAGTTTTGATGCATTTTTTATAATACTTTTCCAACTGGTTATTTCCACGATTGTAATGCGGTTTAAACCGATAAATTCAATTATTTCGGGTTTGATAATTTTGAGTTTGGGTGTAGGATTGATGTTTTCATCACAAAACGGATGGTTTCTTCTGTTGGCTGTTTTTATTTTCAGTATCGGAGAAATGGCAAGCTCACCGAAATACTCTGAATATGTCGGAAAAATTGCTCCTAAAGACAAGGTTGCCCTATATATGGGTACTTCGTTTTTACCGATTGCTGCCGCACACCAATTAGCCGGAATTTTATCGGGGAGTGTGTACGGCAAAATAGCGGATAAAATATTTTTAATAAAAGTTGAAGTTGAAAAACGAGGATTATCAATTCCGGACTTATCCTCTGAATATTCGCAAGAGCAATATTATAAACGAGCAGAAGAATTATTGGGAATGAACCGGAATGAAATAACTCAATTCCTTTGGGAAACCTATGACCCTACAAAAGTGATGTATATTTTTGCCGGTATCGGTATTTTTACGGCTGTTTTGTTGTTTCTATATGACAAATTTCTGTTGAAAAGTAAAAAAGTGAATTGATAAAAAAGCCCTGACAAAAATCAGGGCTTTTTTAAATTTTTAATTTTCATATTCTAAAGTAATTTTTGTTCCGTAGGACATATCTGTGAGTTTGGTTGCTTCTGTAATTACACTTTTCTTTCCTCCGTTCTGAACAAAGTTTAAACAAGCCTGAACTTTAGGTGCCATATTTCCTTCACCGAATTTCCCTTCTTTCATATATTTATCTGCATCAAGTTTGTTTAAAAAGTCTAATTTTTTTTGCTCGGGTTTGTTATAATCAATATAAACATAAGGAACGTCTGTTAAAATATAAAACTCGTCAGCTTTAACTTTTGCTGCCATTACGGCTGATGCTTTATCTTTATCAATTACGGCATCTAAGGGTCTGACATGTTTTTTTTCATCAATATATACCGGAATTCCGCCGCCGCCAGATGCAATTACAATTGAACCGCTGTCTAAAATAGATTCAATTGTTTTTAAATTGAAAACATCTATAGGTTCGGGTGAAGCAACAACTCGCCTGTATCGGTCATCGCCGATGGTATTCGGTTTAAATTGCCAAGCCTTTTCATGAGCTAATTTATCGGCTTCTTCTTTAGGGTATATTTTTCCGACACGTTTCGTTAAATTATTGAATGCCGGATCATTTTTATCAACAACTGTTTGAGTAACAAGAGTAATAACGTCTTTGTTAATACCTTCATCAGTTAAAATATTTCTTAAAATACGTTCAATCATATAACCGATTCCGCCTTGCGAGTCTGCTACGCATATATCCAAAGGCATTTGCGGAATTTTATACATTATTTCTCCGGCATCATTTCTCATTAAAATATTTCCGACTTGCGGACCGTTTCCGTGACTTAAAATGACATCATGTCCGGCTTTAATAAAAGGGATGATATTTTTTAAAGTATCATAGGTGTTTTGTTCTTGTTCATCTATGGTTCCGTCTTGGTTTCCTCTTAAAAGAGCATTGCCGCCCAGGGCTATAACGATTCTTTTTTTGTTCATTTTATATTTGTTTAATGTGTTATTTGAAAAATAAAATTATGGATTAAACCGGGGTTCAAAAAAATCGGAAAAATGAATCCAAAAACTGAACCCACAAAGTGTGCATCGTGAGCAATATTTCCTTTATCTTTTTTACTCATAAAATAGGAATATGCGAGATATAAAATTCCGAAAATATATGCCGGCAGTTGAATCGGTATCAGAATGATACCCAAGGGTAAATCGGGAGCTAATAATATTGTTGTAAAAACAATTGCAGAAACGGCTCCGGAAGCACCTACGGAATTATAGTAATGATTATTTTTTTGTTTGAATAATGCAGGTAAACTTGCTACGGGTACTGCTAAAACATACATTAATACATATAAAAATTTTCCGTAGGAATACGTTTTAGGGAAAAAAACATGGTCAGAGAATGTTGTTTCAACGGCTTTGCCAAACATCCATAAAACATACATATTAACAATCAGGTGTAACCAACCCCCGTGTACTAATGCGTGTGAAAATAAACGGCTGAATTCTCTTTTATTCCACACCATAAAGGCATTGAATTTTAATTTATTGAACAACTCCTGATTGTTGAAAGCCATAAACGACACAATAGAAGTTGTAATGATAAGAAACAGAGTTAAATACATTCCTTCGTTTTTTAAGGGGTGCAAATGTATAAAAAAACTTTAAATATTAATGCAGTATTTTAAAGATAAGTTCTTTTAATAAATCTCCGTGTGATGTGCTTACGTTATTATATCCCTTCGATTTCATATCATATTCTCTTAATAAAGAAATAATGCCGACCGTTTTTCTTACATTATAAACTGCTGATGCTCTCATATAATCCTGTACGAAAAATGGATTTACACCTAATACCGAGGCGATGTTATTTTTGCTTTTATCTTTTGTGTAATGCAGTTTTAAAATTTTTGAAAAATAAATGAACAAGTTAGATATCGTAACAACCATAGGGTTTGCATTTGGGTTTGATGCGAAATGATTAATAATTCTGTTGGCTTTAAGTACATCTCTTTTGCCTAAAGCATTTTGTAATTCAAACACATTAAAATCTTTGCTGAAACCTATATTTTCCTCAATATGTTTAGGTGTGATTTCAGTTCCTTCGGGTAATGAAATCATTAATTTATCGAGCTCATTAGAGATTTTACTTAAATCGGTACCCAGAAATTCGGTGAGAAGTATTGTTGATTTAGGAGAAACTGAATATTTTTTTTGTTTAAGATAATTGTTAATCCATTCGCCTACTTCGTTTTCATATAGTTTTTTTGATTCAAAGACAATACCTGCTTTAGTTAAACTTTTGTAAACTTTTTTTCGTTTATCGAAATTTTTTTGTTTGTAGTTTATAACCAGAATTGTAGAATTTAAGGGTTGTTCGGCATAAAATTCAAGTTTTTCGATTTGTTTAAGATTTTGAGCTTCTTTAACAATTATAACTTGGTGGTTTGCCATCATCGGAAACCGTTTTGCAGTATTTATAATGTCTTCAATTTTAGAATCTTTGCCGTATAGAATGCTTTGATTAAAATCTTTTTCAGCTTCATTTAGAACGTTTTTAGAAATGTAATCAGATATTTTATCAATAAAAAAAGACTCTTCTCCGTATAGGAAATAAATCGGTTTATAAATTTTATTTTTTAAGTCTCTTATAATTTCTTCAAACTTCATCAGAATATTTTTTGAAGTGTAAAGATATTAATTTTTCACATATTCGGTAAATATTATATCAATGAAAGTCGTTTAATCTTCAGGGTTGAAAGAGACTCCGTGATTTTTGATTTTATTAAATAACTCTCGTTTGAATTCTTGTTCGGCTTTGTGTAATAATAAAATTTTCATCGGCGGTAAAACAGTTTTATACTTATTGTGATATACTTTTGCCAATTCAGCCGATTTAATTTCTGAATCGACAATATAATCACCCAATTCAATAAGCTCTTTTTCAGACATATTCAAATTGTTTTGATGAAAGTATTTCATTTTCTTACGTTTGTTCATGTATATGTTTTCAAGTTTATCGTTATATTCGTTATATATCGGAACAAACTCTTTTATTTCTTTTTCGGTTAATTGTAATTGATTTGTAATGAAATCAATTTTTATTTTTCGTATTTCATCTTTTCGTTCATGATGCATACCTCCTTGTCCAAAGACGGAACTTGCATAGAAAACAGCTAAAACAGTAATCGTAATTGAATGCTTCATTTTATAGTTGTTTTATTTGTATTTGTGTTCTTTTAATTATTATAAGCCGGCAATAATTTCATTAAATTCACTTTCGTCGGCATAATCCATCAAATAATTATAAATTTCTTCCGAATCTATTTCAATATTTTTTACTTCTTCTTCATTTGAGATTTCGATAAGTGTCAGCTCGTCCGTATTATCTATATATAAATCAAGTTCATTTGAAATGTCGGTCATATTAATGTCATTTAAAGTCAATTTGTTATTTGAATCAGTGTTTAAATATTTTGAGGTATCCGTATTCAGTTTAGAAAATTTAGTAGTGTCGGGGTCAATATTTGTTAATAATAATTGCCAAATTCCGAAAATAATAATAATTCCGGCAGCAATTGATAAATAGGGTTTTAACTTATGATATAGTTGTATTGCAGGTTTTTTTTCGGTAAATGTCTCAGCTGAGATATTATTAAAGTATCCTAACGGAACAGAAAACGGTATTTTTTTTCCGAAACGTCTGTATAGATTTTCTTCATTAATTTTAGTTTGAATATCCTCAGAGATGCTTTCAAAATAATTTTCAGGAATACTAAAACCGTTGTCTGATATGTTGAATGTTTTTTTCACTTATTTTTATTTATTAGACTTGTTTTTCTTAAAAATGTTTAAAGCTCTTTAACAAATTCTTCAATTTTTTTTACTGCGTGATGGTATGATGCTTTTAATGCACCAATTGATGTGTCGAGTATTTCAGAGATTTCGGTATATTTCATTTCATCAAAATACTTCATATTAAAAATAATTCGTTGTTTTTCGGGTAATTTTAAAATTGCTTTTTGAAGTATTTTTTGTGCTGTATCACCGTTAAAATATTCGTCGGCTTCAAGTTTATTGCTTAAATATATTTCATAAGGTTCAATAGAGTCTTCATTTTTCTTTTTCTTCTTATTTAAAAATGTGATTGATTCATTAGTTGCAATTTTGAACAACCAAGTATATAATTTGGAATCGCCTTTAAAATCTTTAATATATCTCCATGCTTTAATAAATGTATTTTGCAAAACATCATCGGCATCATCATGAATCAAAACAATTTTTCTGATGTGCCAATATAATCGTTCTTTATATTCTTCAACAATTAGATTAAAAGCAGAAGTATAATCTTTTTTTATCAGATGATGCTTTATTTGACTTTCCGTATTGGCTGCATTCATTTTTGTTTTTCAAATATTGCTTTTTGACTTCGTTTATTAGGAAAGGTTTAAACTACCATTTAATTTCTTTTTTGGTGAGAAAAGCATCAATACCTTTTTTGCAATCATTTGTTGCTCTTGATTTTGCGTTTGTTTCAGCAGCTAAATTTAAAACCGCATCAGTATCTGAATTTTGTATGTTTGCAATTAATTGCTTTGTAATTCTCAGAGAATCTGACGAAGTATTTTGAATTAAATTTTGAGCAAATGTTTCAACACGTTCTGATATTTCATCAGGTTCTTCAATAAAATTAAAAATATAAAGAGCTTTTGCTTCAATTGCGGAAATCAATTTCCCGGTTAACAGGAGTTCTTTTGCTTTTGCCTCGCCAATTTTACGTATAAGAAAAAAACTTACAATAGCCGGAACGAAGCCGATTTTAACTTCTGTATATCCGAACTTTGCATCAGGAACCGAAAACACAAAATCACATACAGTTGCTAAGCCTGCACCGCCTGCAATTGCATGTCCTTCAATTTGGGCAATAAATATTTTTTCGGAAGTATAAATCGTTTTGTAAAGTTCCGTTAAACTAACTGAATCTTTCAGATTTTCTTCATAAGAAAAAGACTGTAATTTTTTCAGGTATTCTAAATCAGCTCCGGTACAAAAAGCAGTTCCGCTTGCCTTTATTACAATTATTTTTACATTTATGTCATTTTCGGCAAGTTTGATGCTTTGTTTTAATTCACTGACAAGTTCTGCATTCAAGGCATTTCTTTTTTCGGGTCGATTCAATGTAATAAAGCCTATTCTGTTTTTTGCTTCATAGCCGATGTATTGCATGTTATGATTTATCATATTTAATAATTTTATACAAAGTTTTCAGGTCAATTAACTTAAAAGCGAAAGCACTTAAAATGCCGATTGTCAGCGCTACAATCAAAGCAATCGGTCTGTTGATGACGTATTCGTTTGAAATATAGGCTGTTAAGCTTATCCAAACCGCAAAAGTGATTATTGCAAGTAATAATTTAAACCTTAACTTAAACCCAAATATTTTATGGGCTATATAAATTTGCAATATGGCAGTAACCGATTGAGTTATCAAACTTGTAAGAGCTGCACCGTAGGCTTTAAAATGCGGTATGAGAATAAAATTTAATACAACATTTAAAATAACACCTATTGTAGCCATTATGTTTAATTCTTTCAAATTACCGTTAGCTGTTAATAAAGTTCCAAAAATATATGTTGTTGCAATGGGAATAAAGCCGAGAATTAAAATACCGAATACTTTTGAAGACTCGGCAATATGTTCATCATACAGTACATAAATAATATCTTTTTGGAAAAAAAACAAATTAATCACAATGATTAAAGCCGGTATAACCAGAAGCAAAAATGATATTTTAACAAGTTGTGCAACATTTTCTTTTTTGATTAACATTTTTGCAAAAATTGGTAATAATAATGTGGCAAATAATAAAGCAAATTGTGAAATTGCATCTAAAACTCTATACCCGTGTGCAAATATCCCTACCTGTGTATCACCGTCAGTTAACAATCTTTCGAGCATAACCGTATCTGCTCTTGTATAAGAAGTCATCAGCAAAACTAAAAGTGCATAAGGAAAGCTTTTTCTTAAAATAACCCGGTAAAACCGGAAATTAAATTTGAGTTTTATTCCGATTGTTTTGGATTTTATGACAAAGAAAGCAACAAAAGCCGTTAAGAGATAAGAAAGGGTTTGAGCATAAACAAGCCATTCAATTTGAAAATCGGATTGATATTTGATAAGCAAACTACCTACAAGAAATATCAATAATAATTTATCAAGTACAGATAAAATACTGTCCGTTTTAAAAAAATGTAAACCGTTAATATTTGAACGCATATACATAATAAATGATAAAAGGAATTGATTTCCGGCGAGTATTGTTAAAAATTTAATTTGCCTGTAATTATAATCAATTAATAAGGCTCCGGTAAGAATTATTAAAATATAAAAAAAACCGAGCAAAAATTTTAAACCGATAATATTTGAGAAATGTTTACTTAACAATTGATTATGTCTTGCTATATTTCGGTTATTGAAATTTGTAATTCCGAGGTCTAAAAAAATATTAAATAACAGAGAAAAGTTGAATAATGAGAAATAAAAACCATATTCAGAAGCTCCTACCGTATTTTGAACGGTCATATCAATACCAAAAATCCAGAACGGTTTAATTAATAAGTTTAAGGAGACTAAAAAAATAAGGTTTATGATAAATTTCTTTCTCAAATGCAAAAGATTTAAAAATAATCAACAAAAATAGTAAATATTTGCTGCCTGTTTTTAATTTTGGCTAATATTTAAATCAATAATGAAGATTGTAGTTAATACACGATTGCTTATTGAAAATAAACTTGACGGGATAGGCTGGTTTACCTTTGAAACACTTAAACGTATAACACAAAATCATCCCGAACATCAATTTTATTTCTTATTCGACAGACCGTATTCTAAACGTTTTATTTTTTCGGATAATGTAATTCCTATTATAATAAATCCTCCGGCAAGACATCCCGTTTTATGGTATTTATGGTTTGAGTTTTCGGTTAAAAGAGTTTTAACAAAATTGAAAGCCGATTTGTTTTTATCACCTGACGGATTTTTATCGTTATCCTCAAAGCAAAAGCAAATTTCGGTTATACACGATATTAACTTTATTCATCGACCTAAAGATTTACCTTTTTTCACAAGAATTTATTACACTCATTTTTTTCCTTTATATGCAAAAAAAGCACATAAAATTGTAAGTGTTTCTGAGTTTTCGAAATCAGATATAATTGGACAATTTGCTATTCCCGAAAATAAAATTTCGGTTGTGTTTAACGGGTGTAATATTATGTATATCCCTGTCAGTGAAGATGTAAAAGCTAAAACTAAAAAAAAATATACTGAGGGTAAAAACTATTTTATTTTTATAGGAACGTTTCATCCTCGAAAAAATTTAGCACGATTGTTACTTGCATTTGAACAGTTTAAAATTGAAACACAATCTGATTTTAAATTAATTCTCGTCGGGACAAAAATGTTTTTAACAAAGGATATGGAACAAGTTTATAACAGTTCTCGCTTTAAGAAGGATATTATTTTTACCGGACGTTTAAATCCTGAAGAGCTGCATCATGTATTGGCAAGTGCATTTGCAATGACATTTGTTCCTCTGTTTGAAGGTTTTGGTATTCCGTTACTCGAGGCAATGAATTGTGATGTTCCTGTTATTTGTTCAAAAACTACCGCTTTGCCTGAGGTTGCCGGTAACGCTGCTTTGTATGTCAATCCTTTTGATATTAATGAAATTAAAAATGCAATGGTATTAATTACAAAAGATTCTGAGATTAAAAATAATTTAATTTATAACGGACGAAAACGTTCTGTGCTTTTCAGCTGGGAAAAAACGGCTCAGAAACTTTGGGAAATAATTAATGAAACCTTAAATTTCAGAGAGTAGAAATATGTTTGCAGATAAATTAAGATTTTTAGTTAAATATTTAAAGTATAAACTTTTCGCAAAATATCGTAAAGGATACGGAATACATTCACCTTTTTTATATGATTTAGTGAGAAATGTAATTTATAAAAACCCCAATTATTATGTATTAGACGATATTGCCGAATTACGTTACGACCTACTCTACTCTGATGAAGAAATTTTTGTACAGGATTTCGGAGCCGGATCAAAAGTTATGCAATCGCAATCAAGAAAAATAAAGAAAATTGTTAAATATTCGGCTGTTACTGAAAAATATGGAGAAATGCTGTTTCGAATTATTCAAAAATTTAAACCGAATACTATTTTAGAGTTAGGAACATCACTGGGTTTGGGAAGCCTGTATATGGCTAAGTCCGACAGCAAAGCAAAGATTTATACGATTGAAGGCTGTTCTGAAACCGCCAAAAAAGCAGCTGAACATTTCAAAAGATTAAAAGCCGAAAATATTGAACAAATTATCGGAACTATTGATGAAAAATTACCGGAACTTTTGAGTACAATTAATACTTTGGATTTTGTATATTTTGACGGAAATCATAAAAAAGAAGCCACTATAAATTATTTTGAACACTGTTTAACAAAAATAAATAATGAAACCATTTTTTATTTTGATGACATTCATTGGTCAAAAGGTATGGAAGAAGCATGGAAAGAAATAAAATTAAATAAAACGGTTACTTTAACTGTTGATTTATTTTTCAGCGGTTTAGTTTTCTTTAAAAAAGAACTTTCAAAGCAAAATTTTACAGTTAACTATTAATCGCTTTAAATATGTAAAAAGCGTAACAGACAACATTCTGAATATTAATTAATTATAGATTTTTAGATAGATGAAACCAAATCTTAAAGGCATTTTA
>DYOF01000203.1 GCA_020720665.1 Acetofilamentum sp.
ACAACATTCATTATAACCAATATACGGCGGATTTCCGATTACGAAATCAAAACGGTTTCGCATTCCGTCTTTTTCTTGCATGGAAAGTATCGTTTCTTCCAAATCTTTTTCGTCTCTCATGAACGACGGATAGTCTAAAGCTGTTTTTTCAAAATGCGAAAACAAATTTAGCTCTTCTTTTTTTGAGCTTATTCCTGTTTCCAAAAATTCAGAAATACTGTCTTTGGTTTTAAATATTTTGATTTTATTTTCAAACGGATTGTCGTAGGTATCGTTCACTATCAGAGGTAAAAGCCGCATCAAAATATTCATTTCTGCCAAATAAAGCGGAAATAATTCAATGTCAATTCCAAAAATATTTTGTTCAATTAATTTATTAATCTGTTTTGCATTTTTTTCGGTTCCGTTGTCAAAAGCATCTATTATTCTGTCGGTTGCACTGTATAAAAAAGTTCCGGCTCCGCAACTTGGGTCAATGATTGAAATTTCGTTTTTCAGAGCCTTTTCTTTGATTTCTTGTTTGTTAAAACCAATTTCGTCAAGCATAAAATTTACCACATCGGGGTCGGTAAAATACTGTCCTTTGTTTTTGTCTTCGTATAAATCTTTTAAAAAGTTTTCGTAAATAAAGCCGAAAATTTCGTTTTTAAGCCCCGCAAAATTATAACGATTAACGTATAACAAAATATCAAGCCAAGGCGCAATATCTTCTAACGATAATTCGTGTTTAAGATTTTCTGTAAGTTTAAGATTTATTGACTTTTGTTCGTATTTAAAAGGTTTGTAAATATTGAGCGAAATATATTCTGAAATATTTTTTATTTCGTTTATTATAACCGAATAAAAGTCGGAATCAATAATTGATTTTTTAATTTTAATAAATAATTTGTCGTATTCTGTTTTTATTTTTTTGTATTTATTATCAACCAATACTTTATATAAAATAAATTGAATTAGATAGGCATAAGAAGTTTCTACGGCAATTTTATCATTTTCTGATTTTTCAAAAACACCCAGATTTTTTAATTTTGATTTAAAATTTTGAATCAAAAGTGTAGTTTCATCGAAAAATGTTACACGATTTGTTGCAACATTCAAATCTAAGTTATCGTTAAAAAAACCTTGACTCGGGTCGGTGTTAAAGAGTTCAATATAATAGTTTTCAGGTTTTGTATAAAAGTCCCAATATGTTCTAAAATCCGCAGGATTAGCAAAAATATCTTTGATAAAAAAAACTTTGTATTCGCTTGATTTATAGAAACGCCATTCGTTTCCGTCTGTTAAAATCCCGTATTTTTTTCGCCAATCTTTCTGATATTGAAACAGTTGCTCTACGCCTTTTTTAATATTATTGTGTTTTTCAACTTCAACAGGAATAACGATTTCGCTACCGGAAATATAGATTACAAAGTCGGCTCGTCGGTTATCTTTGGAAGTTTCGATTGTAAATTCGCAGTTTCGTTTTTCAATTTTCGTGCTTTCAAGACCTTGTTTCAGAGCAAATAATTCGGGACTTTCCATTACAGATTTTACAAACGACTGTAAACCGCCGATTTCTTTTTCGGCGAAGGCTATTTTGTCGGTTTCCCAAATATGTTTCAGCTCCGAAATGTTCATTTTCATTTAAAACGCGATGTAATTTTGCGGATTTACCGGCTCGCCGTTGTGCCAGAGTTCAAAATGCAGATGCGGTCCGGTGGTTTCTTCGCCCGAATTTCCGACTATTGCAATAGATTCGCCGGCTCTTACACGGTCACCCGTTTTTTTGAGTAATACGGAATTGTGTTTGTAAATCGAAACTAAATTGTAATCGTGCTG
>DYOF01000204.1 GCA_020720665.1 Acetofilamentum sp.
AAGGTGATTTGTTTAGTCATGTCCTTGTGTGTTAAACTTGTTTATCATGGGTGTTTCATCTGTCTAAAAATTTATAATTAACTAATAATCTGAATGTTATTTATGGTTGTGCAACTTAGAGTTGTGTCCCCGTTTTTTTAACATAAACTTTCAAAGCTTCTTCTAAAATTTTTGCTGAGCGTTTTAAATCTTCAATTTTTAAAACATAGGCAATTCGTGCTTGATTTTTTCCGGCACCCGGAGTTGAGTAAAACCCTTCGGCAGGAGCTAACATTACGGTTTCTCCCTCATAATTAAATTCTTTCAAAAGCCAAACACAAAAATCTTCTGCACTTTCAACAGGCAGACTTAAAATTCCGTAAAATGCACCTTTAGGCATCGGGGCATATACGCCTTCTATTTTATTTACCGCAGTTATCATATAATTTCTGCGTTCTAAATATTCGTCATATACTTCTTTAAAATAGTCTGCACCGACAGATAATGAAGCTTCTGCTGCAATTTGTCCGAATAAAGGCGGGCTTAAACGAGCCTGCCCGTATTTTAAAGCCGCGTCAATAATTTTTTTATTCCTGCTTATTAATGCTCCGATACGAATTCCGCATTCGCTATATCTCTTTGACACAGAGTCGAATAAAACAGCGTGGTTTTCAAGTCCTTTTAAATTTAAGACAGAATAATGTTTATTTCCGTCGTAACAAAATTCTCTATAGACTTCATCAGCAAATAAAAACAAATTGTGTTTCAAAACTAAATCTCGAAGTTGTCTTAACTCTTCTTCTGAATATAAATAACCGGTAGGGTTGTTTGGGTTGCAAACCAAAACGGCTTTTGTTTTCGGACCGATTAATTTTTCAAATTCATCAATCGGCGGCAAAGCAAATCCTGTTTCGATATATGAAGTAACCGGAATTATTTTAACACCTGCTTGTACCGCAAAACCATTATAATTAGTATAAAACGGTTCGGGGATAATTACTTCATCTCCGGGATTAAGTGTTGCCATGAACGCAAAGATAATAGCTTCGGAACCGCCGGTAGTAATTAAAATATCTTCAAAACTAATATCAATACCAACACTTTTATAATAGCCTGCCAGACCTTTTCTATAGGATTCGATTCCGGCAGAATGGGTGTATTCGGCAGTTTTTACATCAAAGTTTTTTATGGCATCAAAAGCCGCTTCAGGTGTTTTAATGTCGGGCTGTCCGATATTCAAATGGTAAACTTTAATTCCTCTCCGTTTGGCTTCTTCTGCGTACGGAACTAATTTTCTGATTGGTGAAGCAGGCATTTCAGAGCCTCTCAAGGATAATTCGGGCATATTCTTAATAAAATTTATTTTTTGTTTAATTTTCGTTTTTTATAACTTCACCGAAAATATGTAAAATAACCGGAGAATTTTTCGCATTGGAATATACTGTTACAGTTTTTCTGAAACTTCCGAGATGACCGGTATCATATTTAACCGTAATTTTATCTTTTCCGCCTTCTTTAATCGGTTCCTTTGTGTATGTCGGTACGGTGCATCCGCAAGATGATTTTACATTTGTAATTATTAACGGGTCTTTTCCGGTATTTTTAAACTCAAACTCGTGGATACCGTCACTTCCTTCTTTTATCTTTCCGTAATCAAAATCAACATCAGCTTTAAATGTCATTTCAGCTTTAGTCATTTTGTCATTAGTTTGTGAACAGCCTGTTGTAAACAATAACGAAATCAGAATTGATATATACACTGCCTTTTTCATCTGTCTAAATATTTGTAATTGATTAATAATCTGCAAATTGAATGTTTAATATTATTTATT
>DYOF01000205.1 GCA_020720665.1 Acetofilamentum sp.
ACTTGTGAAGCCGCCATTATTCCTAAAGCACCACTATTGTTACCTCCGTATGTATAGCGATGAAATTTTTCAGAAAATACTTCTGATGAATAATCAAATCTTCCGGTTAAACAATTGATTGACCATACATATGGTAAATTAGTATTGGTTAAGCCGCTGATACTTGATGATGAATAAGCAGGTTCACCCCAACCGGTTTCACCGCCGTGGTCTCTGTGTTGTAACATAAATGCACCTGCGTTAATCGCATTATTAATCGTTGTTGCCGTTCCGCCTGTCCAACCTCCTAATTGGGCAGGTGTTGCCGGAATATAATTTAAACCGGAAGGTCCGAAATAATCTATAACTGTTGAGGTATTTGTTGCTGTTGACCATGTTGTGCCGGGAGTTCCATCGTATATTGCATTGATTCTAACGGTGGATTTTCCCAAACTGTTCCAAAATCCTCCGATAACCTCTGAACATATTTGAAACCATCGTTCGGTTTGCCAACCTAAAGCAGTAATGGGATTATTATAGAAATTTGCTGAAGTGGGCGGTGTTCTTTCATAATCTAAAAATTTTGTTACCATTGTTTCCAAATGTGTTGCGTTTTGAGCTGTTATACGGGCAAAAACAATATCAGGTAAATCATTATTATCAACATCAGCATAATGATTATCAGATATATAAGTTCCATCATAAGGGTGGGTATAACTTTGAGAAGTAATTCCGGTAGTTCCTGTGCCGTAATCGGCTAAAATTAATACGGCAGCAGGCGGAACCGACCAATTATTGTACATATTATTTACCCATGTTTCAATTGTTGAAACTGTATTTCCGCCGGGAACGTCTGCAATGGTAAAAACACCTGTTGAAATTCCTTGCTGACGTCTGAATTCTGCAATAGAATCTGCCCATTGGACAAAAACAGGATTATCAAGAGTTAAGATAACATATTCAAACTCAACTTCTTTTGTATTATTAGTTCTTTGAGAATAATCAATTTCAGGTAAAGACGAATAGTTAAGTAAAGCGTCATTTAATATAGGATCCCACCATTTATTTCTTAATCTGTTTTCGCCAAACTCGGCTTTTCCGCCTTTAAATTCAATATCAAATTTAATATCTGAATATACAATTAATTCTTTTGTTACCGGATTATATTGAAACGGTGTTACGCCGAACATTACGGCATCTACACCTCTTAATTCAGTAATTTCTGATAATTGAAAAGGGTTTTCAGGATAAAATTTATTTTCTGAATATATTTTTTCGTTTTTTTCATATTTCATTTCCGGCTCTGTATCAAAAGGTATAATCGGAGCCGGAGCTAAGTTGATGTTTTGGTATTTTTCAATTTTATAATCTTTAACAGTTAAAACAGCTTCGGCTCCTTCCGGAATAGCAATTAATTTGCCGTTTCCGGGCAAATCAGGCATTCCGGCATTGTTGAAAAGATTAATTCCGGGTATTGAAATATTTTGTAGAATTTCTCCTTTAATTTCATTATCACTAATTGTAAATTCACTTACGGAATAAACAATTTCTAATCCTGATGATTTTTGACTTACAATATTATAACCGGCTTTGCCCCAATTATTATTGAATTTAATGGTTTGTTTTTGAGCAATTAAATTTGATATAAATAAAAAACTTAATGCAATAAAAAATAAGTTAAATTTCTTCATAATGTCGAATTATTTCAAAGTTTTAATAAAAAAGTCTCTGAAATTTTTCAGAGACTTTTTTAAAAATTATAAAATTTATTTAATCATGAGCTTTGTATTATAAACAAATTCTCCCGAATTTATT
>DYOF01000206.1 GCA_020720665.1 Acetofilamentum sp.
TTCAATTTGCAGATTATTAATCAATTATAGATTTTTAGACAGATGAAAAAAATAACAACTAAAGCCGTATTGATTTTTATTATATTTATTCAAGTCGGAGTATTGTTTTCGCAAGAAGAAAAAAAATCAGATGTTCAATTAAATGTCGGAGTCGATTTAACGAATCGATTTATTTGGAGGGGAATGAATTTAGGCGGAAATACTCCGAGTATTCAGCCTTTTTTATCCGTTTCGGCTAAAAATTTTGAAGCAGGTGTTTGGAGTGCTTATTCAGTGGGCGGTAATTTTAATCAAGAATTTGACTTATTTGCAAGTTATACCTTCGGAAAAAACATGTTTTCAATTGTATTTACCGATTATTTTTCTGCATCAGAAACCGTTTCAAATAAATATTTTAATTATAAATCAGAATCTACCGGGCACATATTTGAAGGCATGCTGCAATTTAACGGAACAGAAAAATTTCCGGTAACTGCTGTCGCAGCATTATTTTTTTATGGCGCTGATGCCGAATCGCTTAATAATGATCCCGCAAGTTCCGAATTTAATACCCGAACCGGCATTCAATATTCAAACTATTTTGAAATTGGATATAATGCCCAAATTAAAAAAATTGCTGTTAATCCCTTCATAGGCTTTACATTAACCAATCCGGAGTCAACAGATTCAACAATCGGATTTATAGGTGAAACCGGATTTTACGGAAACAAAGCCGGAATTGTAAATTTGGGTATTACGGCAATCAAAGAAATTAAAATTAATGAAACATTTTCAGTGCCGTTATCAACTTCTGTAATTATAAATCCGCAGGCAGAAAATGTGTTTTTTGTTGTCGGTTTATCTTTTTAGTAAACGACTAATTATTCCGGAACCCTTTTGAATTGTTCTTTTATTAAATGAACATTAAAAACAGTATTAAATTCTTGCAAATAAAAAAAGTTTATATCTTTGCAACGGGGTAAGTCTCATACGGCAGGCTCCCTTCGAATCCCCCAGGTCCTGACCGAAGCAAGGGTAAGGAGGTTGTAGCGGCGCGATATGAATCGCTTACCCTTCTTTTATTTCTCCTTCTCTGCTTTTTATCATATTTTTAATCATACTTTTTTTATAGATTTGTAGCCTGATTTTTTCTAAATGATGAAAAATAGATGTCAATGGACAAAAAATAATCCGATTAATATTGAATATCATGATAACGAATGGGGTGTACCTGTGCATGATGATAGGAAACTTTTTGAGTTCTTGTTACTTGATGCTTTTCAAGCCGGTTTAAGCTGGCTAACTATTTTAAAAAAAAGAAATAATTTCAGACAAGCTTTTGATGCGTTTGATTATAAAAAAATTGCAGAATATAACGACCAAAAAATTATTGAATTATATAACAACACAGGAATTATAAGAAATAAGTTGAAAATTAATGCAGCTGTATCCAATGCAAAAGCATTTATTAAAATCCAAAAAGAATTCGGGTCGTTTGATAAATATATTTGGAGTTTTGTAAATTATAAAACAATAAAACATTCGTTTAAATTATTAAATGAAATACCTGCTGTAAGTAAAGAATCTGATTTAATGAGTAAGGATTTAAAAAAAAGAGGTTTTAAATTTGTCGGTTCAACAATTTGTTATGCTTTTATGCAAGCTGCAGGTATGGTTAATGATCACGAACTTAGTTGTTTCAGATATAATGAAGTGTAAATTTTTAAAAAGAAAATGAAATGAAACACCCGGGTAAAACGATTTTTCTCACAAAGGAGACCGGCAGAATACCTAAATTACATTTAATAA
>DYOF01000084.1 GCA_020720665.1 Acetofilamentum sp.
TGCGGGCAGAAAACAAATAACGATTGACATTGACGGCACAGATGCCGAAACACACTAAATCAAAATTATTGAAAATGAACGATGAGCAAGCCGAATGATACCAAATAATAATGAAAAATTATTAGGGTGTTGCAAAAATTCAGGAGCCGGTGTAACTTTAATCAGATAATTTATTTAGATTAAACGGTAATTATATCAATATCAATACCAATTGACGAGGTAAAGTCTAAAATATCGTCAATATGCGTATCCGTTTTATCGTTATGATGCCAATTAATTTTTACTTTTCCGCCGATTTTTTTATATAATTGCAGAGTTTCTAAAATTTCAAAAAGAACTCTGCTGGTTCCGGTATTCAAATTTTCAATATCATAAATCAGCAATAAATCACCCTTTCTGGTTGATGTATAATTATTTAACCAATCAATAACCGGTTGAAAAAATAAACGTGCATTTTGCATATAAGAATTGCCGGATATGATACAAACACCGGTTTCTACATTCATTTCAATGTAAGGAAACACCTCATTTCCTTCGCGAACTTTATTGATTATTAAATTATTCATTTAATTAAATATTATTTTCTATTCTGCTTGTAAAATAATACGTTTTTTTTCAAAATAAGTTTCAGATAAGCAACGATAATTTTTTATTTTTATTGCTCACAAAAATGTTACCGTTTTAATTATAAACTATTTGTTAATCCTAAATAAATCCAATTTGCAAGTGCTTGTCTGTTATTAAATAGTATTAAACGTTTTTGATTAAAAGTGTTTTGAATATTTCCGAGTTCAATATAAATTGCAGTCGGTAATGTGTTTTTTATAACATATAAGTCTCTCTTGCTGACGGTTCCCATATATTCTCTTCCGTGCTGAATTTGACGATATTTTTTTTCAAAAACATCCTGAATTGATTGTGCAATTTTTTTACCGCTCAGGCTATAATAGTAATAAAAAACATCTTGTCGTTTATCATAATTTCTGGCATCAACGTGGATGGCAATTACAGTTTGTGATTTAACGGAAGAATTAACAGAATTTTTTTTATATAATTCATTTATATCATCAACTCTTTGCTTCAAACGGTCAAGTTGTTTTACCGGTAAACTTTTGTTGTTAATACTTTTTTCATCCTTATCGCAAGTAAAATAATTTTCATCTCTAATTCCGTCATTAGGGTCTTGAATTATAATATAAACCGTTGCTCCGTGTTCAATTAAGTTTTTTGCTAAGCGTAAGCAAACGTCATAGGCATATTCATCTTCACATAAAGTGAATTTTTTCCCTACATAACGAGCTCCGGGGTCAGGACCTCCGTGTCCGCTGACAATGTAAAATATTCTGTTTTCAAGTTCTTTGTCAATCAGTTCAACTTTTTCGTAATTCTTCCCGAAAAGTTTTTCAGTTTTATATTCTTTTGAATGTTTCTGAGTACTTTCCTCTTCAAGCATTTCAATATTATCCGGACAGTTCAAATCACCGTATTTTACCCAGAGTAATTTTGAATCGGTATATTCGCTTGTGCGAACTTTATTTTTATACAGAAAGTCGTTGTAATTCTTAATATTAACAGCTAAATTATAATCATCAATTCCGATTGATGTTCTGATACTCTTTCCGTTATATTGATATATTAAAATAGGTAATTGATATTCTTTATCTAAATGGAGTTGTTCATTTTTATCAATACCGTTTAATTCAAGAAATTTATTTAAGTGGCAAGAATTATCATCTAATTTAAAACGTCTCAAAAAAGAATAAATACCATCTCCTGTTAAAGGCTTTCGTGATAAAAAATAAGGGTTTTGAGAAAATACCGTGATATCAAGTATAAGAAATATTAAAAATAATAAACGTATTTTTTTAATAAACATAATGGTGTAAGCTCATATCAAACGACAAAGATATAAAATAATACTATTTTTCAGAGCTTTTTAAAATAATAGAATTTTTTATCATATAAAATTATCTTTGCAGTTCAATTATTTTAAATAAAATCCTTTGAAAATTAAAGATATAGCCACTAAATATTTGTCTCATAAAGCGATGTATTATGCTGAGGAACAATTAAATGATAAATTCCGGAAGCATATACATTTACATGGTTTAAATAATTCGGCAGCAGCAGTTTTTGCATCGGAACTCATTAAAAAGACGAATCATTCTCATTTATTTATTTTACAGGATAAAGAAAAAGCAGCATATTTTCAAAATGATTTGAAACAATTATTTGAGAAACAAGATATTCTTTTTTTCCCTTCTTCTTATAAAAGTTCTGCGATTAAAAGTACAACAGATAAATTGGACGAGGGGAGTATTATCATGCGAACAGAGGTTCTGAATGCCCTACGAAATTGTAAGTCGTGTATTATTGTCAGCTATAATGAAGCCTTATTTGAAAAAGTTGTCAGTAAAAATGAATTAACCGAAAATACTTTAGAATTAGTTAAAGGTGAGCAAGTTGCCATAAGTTTTATTAAGGAAATTTTAATTGAATACGGTTTTGAGTTTGTTGATTTTGTATATGAACCCGGTCAATTTGCTGTAAGAGGCAGCATAGTTGATATTTTTTCTTATTCAAATGATTTCCCGTATCGGCTGGATTTTTTTGATGAAGAAGTAGAATCTATCAGAAGTTTTGATACCGTTACTCAACTTTCAAAAGCTAAGTTTGAAAAAGTTTCAATTGTATCTGATATTCAATCTGATTCAAATTCTGAAACGCGTATTTCTTTTTTAAAATACATTTCTGAAAATACAATAATCTGGGCTGATGATTTTGAACTGTTGTTTGATAAATTGAAACAAATTCCTAAAACAGAAGCATATAAAAACTTAATTAACCATCCTGAAACAATCAGCGATTTTGATGCTTTTAAAACCGTAGAATTTTCATCAAAGTCTTTTTTTAAAGCAGAGAATAAAATTAAATTTAATATCACCGCACATAATCAGTTAAATAAAAATTTTAAACGTTTGGCAGAAGAACTTATTGCTTATAAACAAAACGGCTGTCAATGTTTTATTATCTCTGATAATGAAAGCCAAACCGAACGATTATCCGAGATATTAAATTCTGATGAAATTTTATCTGAAACAGGAATTATAAATGCCGAAGAACTTATAAAAGACAGTTTTCTTGTTTCTGAGGGTACAATACATGAAGGTTTTACAGATCATGATTTAAAAATTTCTTTTTATACAGAACATCAAATTTACGGACGGTATCATAAATTTGTTCTTCGCAGTACGGCATATCATAAAAATCAAGAAACTCTTACCATAAGAGAAATAAGCAGCTTGCAAGCCGGAGATTTTGTAGTTCACAGTGATCACGGAATAGGTCGTTTCGGAGGCTTACAAACCATAGATAACAACGGAAATAAACAGGAAGCTATCCGTTTGGTATATAAGGACAATGATATTTTGCTTGTTAATATTCATAATTTACATAAAATATCAAAATATAAAGGAAAAGAAGGAACCCATCCTAAAATTTATAAACTTGGTTCAAAGGCTTGGGAAACAATCAAATCTAAAACTAAATCACGCGTAAAAGTTATTGCTCGTGAACTGATTGCTTTATACGCAAAAAGAAAGCAAGAAAAGGGGTTTGCTTTTTCTCACGACAGTTATTTACAACATGCTCTTGAATCTTCATTTATATTTGAAGATACCCCGGATCAAAGAAAAGCAACAGATGACGTGAAACAAGATATGGAATCGGATACTCCGATGGATAGGTTGGTATGCGGTGATGTAGGTTTCGGGAAAACAGAAGTTGCCGTAAGAGCCGCATTTAAAGCTGTTGCTGACGGTAAACAAGTTGCAGTTTTAGTACCTACAACAGTATTAACACTTCAGCACTTTAAAACATTTGCTGCCCGATTAAAAGAATTACCTTGTAAAGTAGATTTTATAAGTCGATTAAAAACAACTGCACAACAAAATGATACATTAAAGAAATTAGCTTCCGGCGAAATTGATATAATTATCGGAACTCATCGTTTAGTAAGTAATGATGTCAAATTTAAAGATTTGGGGCTGATGATTGTTGATGAAGAACAAAAGTTTGGCGTATCCGTAAAGGAAAAATTAAAAGCACGAAAAATAAATGTTGACACATTAACATTAACCGCTACGCCGATACCAAGAACTTTGCAATTTTCATTAATGGGTGCAAGAGATTTGTCAATAATAAACACAGCTCCGCTTAACAGGTATCCTATTCATACCGAGCTGCTTCGATTTGATAAAGATGTTATTAAAGAAGCCGTTGAATATGAATACCGACGAAACGGACAAGTATTTTTTATCCATAATCGTATAGATACAATATTGGAAATCGAATCTCTGTTAAATCGTTTGGTGCCTAATGTACGCACGGCAGTTATGCACGGAAGAATGCAACCCAAAGAATTAGAGCGAATTATGACCGGTTTTGTAAATGAAGATTTTGACGTATTAATTGCAACCACAATTATTGAATCCGGTTTAGATATTCCGAATGCAAACACAATAATAATTAACAACGCTCAAAATTTCGGAATAAGCGATTTGCATCAATTAAGAGGTCGTGTCGGTCGCTCAGATAAAAAAGCATTTTGTTATTTGTTAGCTCCCCCTCTGTCTGCATTAACTACTGAAGCACGCCAACGACTAAGAGCTGTTGAAACATTTTCTGAACTGGGAAGCGGTTTTAATATTGCAATGCAAGACTTAGATATTCGCGGAGCAGGAAATATGCTCGGTGGCGAACAGAGCGGATTTATTTCCGATATCGGATTTGAAACCTACCATAAAATTCTTGATGAAGCAATGCTTGAATTGAAAGAAGAAGAATTTAAAGAATTATTTAATAATAACTTAAATTCTACTATTGAAATAAATACCTCAGATATAAAGTATGTAACAGATTGTCATTTAGATACCGATTTAGAAATTCGTTTCCCCGATGATTATATCGAAAATTCACAAGAACGACTAAAAATGTACAGAAAACTTGACGGTATTAATGAAGAATATGCTATTATTGAATTTGAGGCTGAATTGAAAGACCGTTTCGGAGCTATTCCTAATGCGGGTTTAGAATTGTTGAATGCTGTAAGATTAAGACAAAAAGCTATGATGCTCGGAATTGAAAAAATCCTCTTAAGAAACGGGAAAATGCTTTGCTATTTAGTTTCCAATCAAGAATCAATGTATTATAAATCTGATGTTTTCGGTGCTCTAATTGAATTTTTACAAAAATATCCTTCTAAATCTGCTTTGAAAGAACGTAATGATAAATTAACAATGACTTATCAAGATGTTTCCTCAATTAAAGAGGCGATTTCAATTCTCAATATGATAATGCCTTAAATCTGCACTATAATTTTTGATTATCAAATAATTAAAAACTAACTTGCGGATATAAGGCATAACTAATTATCTAAAATTTGTTAAAAAGCATCAGAATTATTGTAGTTCATTAAATCTTTCATAATTTTAGGCGTTAAAATATAAATAATAAAAATAAACCGATAATAAATGAAACTTTACACTCAAAATGTTATTAAAAACTACGGAAAACGAATGGTTGTAAGAGGTGTTTCTTTGGAAGTAAATAAAGGCGAAATTGTCGGTTTGTTAGGTCCTAACGGAGCCGGAAAAACAACAACATTTTATATGATTGTAGGCTTTATAAAACCAAATGAAGGAAGTGTATATCTTGATAATGAAGATATTACAAAATTGCCGATGTATAAACGAGCAAAAAAAGGTATCGGTTATTTACCGCAAGAAGCATCTGTGTTCAGAAAAATGTCGGTAGAAAATAATATTAAATGCGTTCTTGAAATGACTAATATGTCCAAAAAAGAGCAACAGTTTCAAACGGATCGCTTAATTAACGAATTCGGATTAGGACATATAAGAAAAAGTCAGGGAGTGCAACTTTCAGGCGGAGAAAGACGAAGAACTGAAATTGCCAGAGCTTTGGCTATAAATCCTTCTTTCATATTGTTAGACGAACCCTTTGCCGGTGTTGACCCCATTGCTGTTGAAGACATCCAAAATATTGTTCGAAAATTGAAAGAAAAAAACATCGGAGTGCTGATAACCGATCATAATGTTCATGAAACGCTTAGTATTACCGACAGAGCTTATTTGTTGTATGAAGGAAAAATATTAGAATCCGGTACGGCTCATGATTTAGCTTCAAACCCGGAAGTAAGAGAAAAATATCTCGGTAAAAACTTTGAACTCAGATAGTAAATTTGGCAATAAAGAAAAATTTGACAGAGATAAATTATGGAAATTAAATAAAATAATATAATTTTGCAATTCTTTATAAAAAAGTAAAAAATAAGTGATAAAAAGACTGCTGTACTTTACGATAATTATTCAAATAAGTTTAGGAATTATGATAACTGCTTCATGTAAAGTAAAAGATGAAATTGATGCACCTATTGCCGATAAAATAGAAACAAAATTAACAAAGCACGGAGATACCCGAATCGATAATTATTATTGGCTAAACCAAAGAGAAAACCCGAAAGTTATTTCCTATTTGGAAGAAGAAAATACATACACAGAAGAACGATTAAAACATACAAAGCTCCTACAAGACACTTTATATAAAGAAATTATCGGAAGAATTAAACCAAAAGACATTTCAGTTCCTTATAAGGATAACGGATATTATTATTACAGCAGGTTTGAAGAACATAATGAACACCCGATATATTGCAGAAAAAAAGATAATCTGAACAATTCTGAAGAAATTTTACTCGATGTTAATAAAATGTCTGAGGGCTATCCGTATTATCATGTAGGTGATTTCGCTGTATCGCCCGATAACAAAATAATAGCTTTTAGTGTTGATACTGTAGGAAGAAGAATTTATGAAATTCGATTTAAAAATTTAGAAACCGGTGAAAACCTAACAGAACTTATTTCTGAAACTGACGGTGATATGGAATGGGCAGCAGATAACAAAACTGTTTTCTATATTAAAAAGGATGAAGAAACTTTGCGAGAATTTCAATTATGGAAACATAAATTTTCCGAACACAAAGATGATGTTTTAGTTTATGAAGAAGCTGACGAAACTTTTTATATATCTGTATCTAAAAGTAAATCAGATAAGTATATCTTTTTAGAATGTTTTAATACGCTATCAACAGAAACTTTATATATACCGGCTGATAAACCCGATGCTAATTTTAAAGTCATTCTTCCTCGCGAACGCAAGCATGAATATTCTGTTGAAACTCACAATGGTGAACTTTATATTTTAACAAATAAAAATGCCGTTAATTTTAAAATAATTAAAACCTCACTGCTAAACCCCGGCATAAAAAATTGGACAGAACTCATTCCGCATAATCCGGAAGTTTTTATTGAAGACTTTGAAGTATTTAAAAATTTTATTGTTGTTAACGAACGCAAAAACGGACTTGTATTTCTAAGAATAATAGATTTAACTAAGCAAACCCAACATTATATAAACTGCGGCGAAGAGGCATATGAACTATGGATTTCCGATAATGATGAATACGATACTGAAATTTTGAGATATGGATACAGTTCCTTAACAACACCTGTTTCATATTTTGATTACAACATGAAAACCAAAGAAAAAATATTACTGAAAGAAAAATTTGCCGGCTCTGATTTTAAAAAAGATAAATATACATCAAAACGAATTTATGCACCAACCGCTGACGGGAAAAAAGTGCCCGTTTCCATTGTATTCAGAAATGATATGCCGATAAATGAAAACAGTCCGTTGTTAATCTATGCTTACGGTTCATATGGTTATAGTATAGATGCGAGCTTTATTCCTTCCGTGTTAAGTTTATTAGACAGAGGGTTTGTATTTGCACTTGCACATGTAAGAGGAGGGCAGGAGTTAGGCAGAGATTGGTATGAAGACGGTAAACTGTTGAATAAAAAAAATACGTTTACAGATTTTATTACTTGTACAGAATATTTACATCAATTATCCTATTCAAGTCCTCAAAAAACATTTGCAATGGGCGGAAGTGCCGGCGGATTATTAACCGGTGTAATTGCAAATATGCGCCCTGATTTGTACCTCGGCATTATTGCAGAAGTGCCTTTTATTGATGTTGTTACAACAATGTTAGATGAGTCCGTTCCGCTTACAACCGGTGAATATGATGAATGGGGAAATCCGAATGAAAAAAAATATTATCAGTATATGTTGTCCTATTCGCCCTACGATCAAGTTAAAAAGCAAAATTACCCGGCAATGTTTGTAACAGCCGGTTTGCATGATTCACAAGTTCAATATTGGGAGCCTGCAAAATGGGCAGCAAAATTAAGAGCTTATAATACAGGTTCAAAACCAATTTACTTGTACACCGAAATGGATGCAGGACACAGCGGTAAAACCGGACGGTATCAAGCTCATGAAGAAACGGCTCTTATTTATGCGTTTATGCTGGATATTTTGAAATCAGAATAATTTAATTTGCTTGAATAAAATTAGTGAGAATTTTTTTTACATTAAAAACAGCAGTTTCAAGAACATCGTTTATTACAATCGTATCAAATTTATCAGAAAATCCCATTTCAAATTCTGCTTTTGCTAATCTTTTTTTTAATTCGGCTTCGTTTTCGGTGCCTCTTAAACGAAGTCTTTTTTCAAGCTCAATTATTGACGGAGGCATAATAAAAAAGGTCATACAATCTTTTTTATATAATTTTTTTATATTAAGTCCGCCGGCAACATCAATATCAAAAATTACATGATTGCCCTTTTCTCTTATTCGCTTAATTTCTGATTTTAATGTTCCGTAAAACTGATCGCTATATACCTCTTCCCATTCAACAAATTCATCATTTTTAATTTTTTTCTTGAAATCATCGGTACTTAAAAAATAATAATCTTTACCGTTTTGTTCTTGAGCTCGTTTAGGTCTGCTTGTTGCCGAAACCGAAAATTCAAAATTAAATTCAGAATCATTTAATAATTGCTTTACAATGCTCGTTTTTCCTGATCCTGACGGTGCTGAAAAAACAACTAATTTACCTTTCATTTATAAAACTTCTTTTACCTGTAAAATTGTAAACTATCCGCTATAAAAACAAATTTTTTTCATAAAACTAAAATTTTTAAATTTATAAGTTTTTAAATTTTTTAATATGAAGCAATTTAACAGCGATTTTAAATCAAAACTTTATGAAATTATTGAAGCTATTGAAAATAACTCAATGGCTGAAATTGTTGTCGTAATTAAGGCAAAATCAGGTGCATACCGAGATGTGTCCTTATGGTCGGCTCTCGGATTTATGTTTTTACTCACTACGTTCTTAATGTTTTCGCCGGTAGAATTTGATGTCTATCATATTTACGTCTTTTCTTTTTTAAGTTTTCTTTTAAGCTATTTTCTTTTTGAATTGATTAAACCCTTAAAGAGGTTTTTTATTAATAAAAAACGTCTGAAAAAAAATACCGAAATAAATGCACGTGCTGTATTTCAAAAAGCCGGAATACGCTTTACAGCAGAAAAAATAGGTGTTCTTATTTATGTTTCATTATTTGAAAAAAATGTTAAAATAATTGCTGACAGAGGTGCTTTTACAATGATTCCCGGTGAATACTGGAGCCGTTTCAAAAATGATTTTAATTCAATTTTTAAAACCAATAATGTTTCTGATGCGTTCCTTAATGAGTTATCAAAAACTAAAGAGGTTTTTGCTGAATATATTTTGCCGGTAGAAAATGATATTAACGAATTACCGGACGATTTAGAAATTGATTTATAAAATATTTCTGTTTTTTTTATTAACTTATGAAACACCCATGTAAACAATGAAAGGCTTAGCGATGCTAAACAAATTTTCACTCCGAAATGCGACTAAACAAACCTCTTTGCACTATCGGATATCGTTTTCAAGTGTCCCTATCTGCGGG
>DYOF01000085.1 GCA_020720665.1 Acetofilamentum sp.
CACCCATAAGAAAGTTTTTTCACACACAAGTGCATAACTACCGGAAGATATTAATTGCATGCAGATTTATAAAGGTGTTCCTATGAGCAGAAAGAAACAAGTATAACACTTATCGACAAGCATACATTTTGCAGAATATTAATTACTTACAAATTTTTTAGACTCATGAAAAACATATCTCTCATATTACTTTTATTCAGTTTTATCTCATGCAGTAATGAACCTGAAAAAATACTTCCGCCTTCAACCGGAGGAACCGGTCAAATTTTAATTATTACAGATGATTCTAAATGGGACAAACAAGTCGGTTTGACGATTAAAGAAGCATTTAGCGAAGATTATGAATTATTGCCGCAATCCGAACCGCTTTTTGACATATCTCAAATTTCGAATAACGCATATTCAGGAATATTGCAAAGAACACGAAATATTTTTCACACCCTTATTTCTCAAAAAGTAGAAAAAAATGAAGTATTATTTGCCGAAAATAAACATTCGGCACCCCAAATTATTGTAAGTGTTAAAGCAAAAAGTGATGAAGATTTCTTAAAACTTTTTAAGCAATATAAAAATCAAATCATAAAAACTTTCACAGACGCAGAAAGAAACCGGCTGATAAAAGGATACAGCGGTAAATTATTAAATAAATCATTAAAAGAAAAACTTGAAAAACAGCATCATATCAGTTTATCTTTCCCTAAAGGCTACACATTGGATGTTGACAGTTCAAATTTTGCATGGGTAAGCAGAGAAACACCATTTTCAACAGAAGCTGTATTAATTTGGTCATACCCATACACTGATACAGCTCAATTTCATCCGGATAGTCTGATAAAAGTAAGAAATTCGGTAACAAAAAAATTTGTTCCCGGTCCGGATAAAGATACTTACATGACTACAGAAGATTTAATTACACCGATTTATCGAGAATTTATGTTAAATGATAAATATACGGCTGAATTGAGAGGTTTATGGAAAATAGGCGGTGCCGAAGGAACTTTCATGGGCGGTCCGTTTGTCAGTTTTTCAACAGTTGATACAAAACGTAATAAAATTATTACAGTTGACGGATTTGTTTACGGCGGAAAAAAGAAAAAAAGAGAGCTTCTTAAACAAATTGAAGCTATTTTATATACCTTAAAATTAACAGATTAAAATGCCTATTATAAAAGAACTTCGAGGATATAAACCTAAATTCGGAGAAAATTGTTTTTTTGCAGAAAATGCTGTAATAGTCGGCGATGTAACTCTCGGAAACGGATGCAGTGTGTGGTTTAGTGCAGTTTTAAGAGGTGATGTAAACACAATTATTATAGGAAATAACGTAAACATACAAGACAATGCAACATTACATACACTCTACCAAAAATCAACAATAACTATCGGAGATAACGTGTCTGTAGGGCATAATGCCGTAATTCACGGAGCTACTATTAAAAATAATGTTTTAATCGGAATCGGTGCAATTATTTTAGATGATGCAATTATCGGTGAAAATACTATTATTGCTGCCGGTTCACTTATAAAAAGCAATACAGTTGTTGAACCCAACAGCATTTACGCAGGAGTACCCGCAAAAAAAATTAAAGATATTGACCCGAACCAAAGCAAAGAAATGATTCATAAAATTGCCGACAATTATCAGATGTATGCAAATTGGTATAAATAAGCCGATTAGTAATTTGCAGGTTTAAACCGTTCTATTCCGTTTAAAATTCTTATAATTTTTCAGTACCTTACTTTAAATTCAACTTTTCAGCATACCAAAAAACTGAATGGAATATGGCTAAAATGCTTTGAATAATTTAATCTTAAATAAATTTATAAATTTGTACCTGAAGGAAAAGAATTACAATTAATAAAGGATTAAATTTTACAAAAAAATTCGTCATATGATTTTAAGCATTGCTATTCCGCTCTATAATGAAGAAAATTACATACTTAGCGTATTAAAAAAAATTGAGGCTGTTAAATTTCCTGAATTTTTAATTTCTGTTGAAGTTATTATTGTTGATGATTGTTCAAAAGATAATTCGAACAGTATTGTAAAAAAATACATCGAAAATTATTCAGGTAATATAAATTATAGATTATTAAAACATGATGTTAATAAAGGTAAAGGAGCTGCCGTTAAAACAGCATTTTCATCAGCTACGGGTAATACATATTTGGTGCAAGATGCCGATTCGGAACTAAGCCCTGACGATATTCCCTCAATGTTAATTGCAATGCATGAACTCAATATTGATTTTATTAACGGTTCAAGATACATGTCGGGTGTTATCCGCCCCTTGTATTCCTTCGGGCGATATGCCGGCAATCGATTTTTTTCAATTTTAACCTCTCTGTTAATTAATGTTAAAATTTCTGATATGGCTTGCGGATATAAACTCATAAGAAAAAGTCTTTACGAAAAAATTGAGCTTAAGGAAAATCGATTCGGTTTTGAAGCGGAGCTTATTATAAAAGCTATAAAAATTAAAAAAAATAATATTGCAGAAGTTCCTGTACGATATTTTTCAAGAAATAGTAACGAAGGCAAAAAACTTAAAAATTTTGACGCTGTAAAAATTCTGTTTAAAATTATTAAGTACGCTTTTTTTTATAAAGTAAAAAAAATAAATAATTAAACCATGAAACTCCGGGGTAAAACTATTTTTTACACACAAGGATATGACTCTACCGGAAGATATTATTTAATGCAGATATATAAAGGTGTTCCTATCTGCGGGAAAAAACATGTTTTATAAATACATTCAATTTGCAGATTATTAATTGATTATAAATTTTAAGACAGATGAACAAAATCATTTCAAAACTGACTTTCAGTAAATTAATCGTATTATTGATTTTAACCGGTTTACTTATTATAAATAACAATCTGTCATATTGGAAAAAGGAAAATAGAGTTATTATTTGGGATGTTGTCAGTTATTACGGTTATTTGCCCGCAGCATTTATATTTGATGACCTTACAATGAAATTTACGGAAGATTACAAGGGCGATAAAAAATTCACAATATGGGCAAAGAAAACGGATACCGGTAATTATGTTTTAAAAACATCTATGGGACCCGCAATTCTTTATTCCCCATTCTTTTTCCCCGCTCATAGTTATGCACAAAAATACGGCTACAACACCGGCGGATATTCAGAGCCTTATAAATTTGCACTGACTTTAAGTTCTGTATTTTACGTGTTTATCGGTTTTATTTTTTTAAGAAAACTATTGTTAAAATTTTATTCCGAACTCACAACCGGCATCGTGCTGATTGCATTATTTTTAGGAACAAATTTACTTTGGTATTCAAGTTATGAAGCCGCAATGCCTCATACACAAAGTTTTATGCTTTTAACTCTGTTTATTTATTACTCCATAAAATGGCACGAAAAAAGAAAATTAAAATATGCCTTTATTTTAGGAATTTCAATAGGGCTTATAAGCCTTATCAGACCCACAAATATACTGATAGCATTATTTTTTATTTTTTATAATTTTACAAAATTATCTGATACAAAAAAACAGATTAATCTTTTTCTGAAAAACTATAAACACATTATTCTTATTATTCTCCTTACATTTATTATTTGGATTCCGCAATTTCTGTATTGGAAAAAAGTAACAGGACATTATCTTTATTTTTCCTATACCGACGAAGGATTTTTTTTCAATAATCCGCAAATACTAAACGGCTTGTTCAGTTTCAGAAAAGGAATGTTAATTTATGCTCCGGTTTTAATATTTTCATTAATAGGAATACCGGTTTTACTAAAAAAAGCAAAACCTTCATTTATTGGAATAAGTATTTTTACAATTTTAAATATATACATTATTTTTTCGTGGTGGGCATGGTGGTACGGAGGCAGTTTGGGGCAAAGAGCTTTTATTGACAGCTATGCAATATTGGCTTTGCCGCTTGCTGCAATTTTTGAATATCTGATTAAACAAAGAAAACTTGTTATTATTCCCTTTCTTGTTATTTTCAGTCTTACAATATTAATGGGTGTTTACCATACATACCTCTATAAAACAGGCGCAATACATTGGGACGGAATGACAAAAGAAGCCTATTTCGACTCGTTCGGAAGGTTAAAACCATCCGGGAAATTTTATACATTAATAAAACAACCGGATTATGAAGCGGCTTTAAAGGGAACGGAAATTTACTAAAAATTTAGGAAGTCGTTTTATAGGAAGTTCTAAATAATTGCTGTCAGTCAAAGTCTGAATGTTTGAATTAAGTATTGTTAAAATTGAAATAACATGCTGTTTATAAATCTAAAAATCCAAATTTAAAGAGAAATAAAAAATTCGAGGTAAAGTAATGTAATTATCATATCCCCAAGCCCAATCCAATCGAGCAAAATAACCGAATATTTTACTTCTGACACCAAAACCGTATCCGAAAATTACGGGCCATCTGTTTTTATCAATTATAACCGTAACCGGTCCGTATTTAACGATTTCTGTATTATAAGCATTGGCAGGGTCAAATGGTGAAATTCCTGACCATGCGGATCCGGCATCGGCAAAACCGATTATCTGAAAATTATTCAAAAATGCTGAGTTTAAAGGTCTGTTAGATAAATATCGAATTACCGGAAATCGAATTTCATTGTTTAACACAAAAAAATTGGTTCCGTTACGTGCATTTTGTACAAAACCCCTCATGTTTGTGGCAACAGCCTGATATACATATTGTTCCTTAGTATTGATATTAACCGAATAATCGAATTGCATTTTTGTAGGGTTTAAAACATACCAATTATCAACTCCTCCTAAATAATACAACAGCTTACTTTTTCCGAAAGAAGAACCTCCGGCAGCACGCGTGGCGAAAATTAAATTTCGATGTATTTCTTTATAAAACCGAATATCTGCACCTAATGTAAATAAATTTGTGTAGCCTTGATCCACTTCTTGATAATATTCAGAAAATAGTTTGAATCGAATACCGTCATATAAATTTACACCCAAACTTTTTACATTATCAAATACATATTCAATTTTTAAACCTGAGAAAAACTGATATTGAGCCGGTTCTGCCAATGTTGCCATATCTGTCGATAAAAACTCGGCTTTGTCATGACGTAAACTTACGGTTCCTTTTAAGGATGCAACCTGACTGAACGAATATTTTAAAGAATACATCAATTCATTTGAATACATTTTCCATAGAAAATAGTAATAACCCGATGAATCAACCGATTGATTTACATACGTTTGACGATGATATACATATTGCCTGTCAAGTTTATATTTAATGTTTTCGAGACTTAATAAATATTCAAAACTATTTAAATCAGTTCCCAGCCTGAAACCTCCTGTTATTCGGTAATCTTCAAATAAGTCATAAATACCGAATTTAGTAAATACATTCATACCCGGGTTAAAATAATAGGCACTGCCTGTAAATACTTGATACGAATTGTTAAGTAATTCAAAATCTACTTGTTGCATCAAAAAATCGGTGTAGAAATAGGTCAAATAATTATAAATAGGAAGATGTTTTGCCGTATCGTTATCGGTAGTAAAAACGGTATCAACAACCGTATGCACCAGATAATATTGCAATTGCCTGTCCGATTCAAAAATATAGTTATTGATATCAACAGGAATGCTGTCGGGGTGCAGCATATTTGCCGGCGGATTTTTCCTCAAACTGTCGATTAAAATTTTTTGTTTCTGTTTTTTTTCAAATTCAATTTGTTTTAAACTGTCCGTGTATTGTAATTTTCTTTGTGTTTGTTTTTTAAAATTTGTTATCGGCAGATGTTCAATTTTTTGCTGTAAATATTCAGAACTAAAAATTTGATACCGATTATCTTGATATAATATTTCAGCTATTTCTTTATCTGTTTTATTAACATCATACGCTTCAATATTCATAGGGTAATTTGTTATTACACTTTCATCCGTAAAATATCTATAATGAATTGCCGTATCAATGAAATTTATTGTACTGTCATAATCAATAACTTGTCGTTCAATAATACCTGTTTTATCTGTTAAACTTAAATAGCTTTTATTTTTGAGTTCAAACGGCTGCATTTCATTATCATAAGGTGAATGAGACATTGCCGTCAGTTTTTGTGAGCTTATATCGAATATAAAAAGATCTTTTTGTTTGTCTGTTTCATTATTTAAACCGTTTATACTATCAGAAGAAAATATTATTTTTTTTGAATGTTCAATAAACTCCGGATTACTTTCGGTAAATCGATCATTCGTAATTTTATCAAAATTTGAAGCACCTACATTATATAAATACAAATCATTTTGTCCGTCTTTTGCTGCTGAAAAAATCATGTAAAAACCGTCATCTGAATAATCAAGAGAAAGAATTTTATCAAAATACATAAGGGTTCTCCGCATCATTTTTTTTTCATCAAGATTATAAAAAAACATTCTCAAACGTCCTTGTTCTTCAATTATAAAGCTAAGAATTTTGCCTGAGGGATGCCATGCCAAAATAGGATAAGAATAATCTGTAATTTGATCTAATCGATACCCGCCTTTGAAAATTATTTTACGTTTTAAACTTGATTTGTCAAAAATTGTAACAAAGTATCGACCTGAATAATTAATATTGTATGCAATAAATTTATTATCCGGACTTATTTTTAAATTATTATAAACTCTTTTTTTCTTTCCTTTTACCAATAAATTTGATTTATCAGGCATCGTATAATTATCCTTAATTTGCTCGTAACGCTCTTCATAAAAATTTCTCCATAAAGGAGATAATTCTTTTACCGACAAGCCCAAAACATATCTAAAACCGGCATCGGGATTTTTATTGATTCGCGTTAAATATATTATATTCGGAATAACTTCCTTTCCGTAGGTTTCTCCGATAAAATACCAAAACGAATGTCCGGCAAACCTTGCATCTTCATCAGTTAAATAATTAATTTTTTTATATTTTTTACTGAGAAATCCGTCTTTAACACGGTTCTCAATTCCTATACTCCATTCTTCACTGATATAGCTTATTAATCCGGACTCGTACCATTCGGGTAAATCAATTAATGTTGAATTTGTAATTTTTTTGGTGTAACTTCCGCCATACAACATATCGTTTATCATCAATTGTGTAATTCCTTCGCTGATTTGTTTTTCTAAACTTTTAGCATCACCTTCGTAATAAATTAAAACCTTATTATCAATGATGCGTGTAACTCCGCCGATATTTGTGCTTTCATTTCCGGAATCGTAGCCTACGTTACTTTCTCTAAAATCTGATAAACTTTTAAAACATAAAAATATTAAACGTTTTTGAAGACCGTATCCAAAAAACAGTTCTAACTCCGGAATTTTATCCTTTGCAATACGAGCTACTGTTCGGCTTAAACTGTCGCCGTTTTTATAATAATATGTATCAAACTTTTCATATCGATTATAACGCCAATATTTACCGATATATTGAACCCTGTTTTTACCGAAACTCAATTGATGACCGTTATAAAACTGCCCGAAACCCGGAGTAAAGGAACCGGCTGTTATTATAAAAATAAGTATGAATTTATGGAATAATTTTAATTTCAATTGAAAACAATTTTTTATTATATATTTGTTAATCTACAAATTTAGTAAATATTGTATAATCATAATCAAATAAAACCATAATCAAAAAAAAATAATTAAATTTTATAATGATTTTACCTTCCGGAAATACGAAAATAAAAATAGCAGAAACAGATATCGGTTATAAAATAAAGAAAAAAATTAATCGTATTGTTTCAAATATAAATATTTGTGCCGAATCGGGTGAAATTATTGCATTAATAGGAATTAACGGCTCAGGGAAAAGCACTTTACTGAAAACAATAGCCGGGATATTAAAACCCATAAAAGGGAGTTTACATATTGATTATAAGCTGTTTGATTTATATTCAAAAAAGGAAGCTGCAAAAAAAATAGCCGTTGTAAATTCTGAAATTATTCAAACCCAATATTTAAAAGTAAAAAATCTTATCAGTTTCGGAAGATTTCCGCACCAATCATTTACCGATAAAATTTCAAAAAAAGATACTGAAATTATTGAAAAATCAATGCGTGCGGTTAACATTTCGCATTTAGCGGATAAAAATATTAATGAAATAAGCGATGGTGAGCGACAAAAAGTAATGATTGCCAGAGCATTAGCACAAGATACCGAAATTATTTTATTAGATGAACCTACTGCATTTTTAGATTTAGAGAATAAATATACCGTACATCATTTACTTCATGAAATAGCCGAAAAAGAAAATAAATGTATCATTTTTTCAACACACGATTTGAACATTGCATTAAAAACAGCCGATAAAATATGGTTGATAAAAGATAAATCAATTCATCAGGGAGCACCCGAAGATTTAATTTTAAACAATCATTTTTCCGGAATATTTAAAAACACTGAAATTAAATTTAATCCGATAAATAATGAGTTTTCAATATCAAGTGAAAAAAAAATCCCCGTAAAAATAGTTAACCGAACAAATAATGAAGTTTTTAAGCATATACTTATCAATGCTTTAAACAGGAAACAGTTTTATGAAAGCACCGATAATACTGAAATTACAATTGAAATAAAGAAAGAAAATGAGTGGCTGATTTTGTCAAAACAAACAAAATATTTTGCAAATACAATTTATGATTTATTAAAAATATTAGATTATTTATTTTAAATAGTTTAAATTTGCTGCCTAAATATTAATTTAAAAAAAATAGTATGAAAAAGAAATTTATGATTTTAGGAGCATTTATGATGTTCGCAACAATGGGGTTTTCTCAATTTGAGGTAAAAGTTAATCCGATTGGTTTACTTTGGGGAAATATGGATCTTTCCGGAGAATACATATTAAACGATAATATGGGAGCTGAAGCAGAATTTGCATATTATTTCAAACAAGACGACCTGTTCGGAGCATCTGTAACCAGCTCTAAATCAAGCAGATTTGTTGGTATTTTATCTTATAAATATTATTTCAAACCGGAAGACGGCGGCGATAAATTTTATGCTTTCCCTTATTTCAGATATAAAAGCAGTAAATTCTCTATCACTGATGATGCTGGAAATTACGATATCAGTTATACAGCTTTAGGTGTAGGCTTTGGTTTTGGATATAAATGGGTTGCAACCAGCGGTTTATTATTTGATTTAGGTGTAGGTGCAGGAAAAAATTTCGGCGGCGGCTGGAATTGGGACGGTTATTCAACAGGTATTGTTATTCCTGTATGGCCCGTTAATTTTATAAGCCGATTATCAATAGGATACAGATTCTAATCCTATTTACCGGAAAATATTAAAGCTGCTTTCTAAAAAAGGCAGCTTTTTTATTTTAACACATATGCCATTAAAATACCCAAATAATTTCCGATTGCATATCCGATTATTCCGACGGTTAAACCTGAAATAATTATTTCCTTATTTTTTAGTTTTGCCGCTACAACCGGTACAAACGGCGGAGAAAAAATTAAAGAAGTCATGGTTACAATTGTTGTATCAACATCAATTTTGAAAATAGCTGAAAATATAAACGTTAAAATTGTAATTCCGAATACAACAAAAACAACATAGAGAAAAATATCTGCGGAAATATTACCTATACTCGTCAAATCGCCCATTGAAGCTACAACTAAACTGAAAATTAAAATAAAATACATTCCGACATGAAAGGTTTTAGGTATTTTATTTATTTTTGGAATTAATGCTAAACCTATTCCTAAACTTGTAATGCTAAGAATGGCAACAACCGTTGAAAAATCTTTCGGAACAATCATGCTGATTATTACGCCGACAATTACAATCAATAATGAAATTCCTACGGCTTTCAATAGGTGTAAAAAATTTTCCCGCTTCAAAATACCATCATAGTTTTCTAATTCTGCAATAAGTTCATCATTCTCTTTTT
>DYOF01000207.1 GCA_020720665.1 Acetofilamentum sp.
GCTATTTGCCTCTGAAAGTTGTATCATCGCCTCAAATTTTTCTGCAATTGCAGAATATTTTGAATACACATTGATTTCAGGCTGTTCCATTTCCAAGATTACAGGATAATTTACCAAAATCGCTTTCGGATAAACTATATCGCCAAATCCAATGTCAATTTGAATACGTTGCTTGATAGTATCCAATTTTCCTGTTAAATTTATTCTTATCCCGTTGTAATTTCCTTGTTTTATAATTTCCTGTGCGTCGATATTTTCACAATCAAAAGTTACAGCATCATTTTCATAGTTTATTTTGCAAATTTCCGCAAATATTTCTTTCAAATTTTCGGTTTCATTTTTTATGTTTTCTGCAAGAAAATCAATGTCCATTGTCGGTCTGCTTTTGTGTTCCTCAAATAAATACAACAAAACACCGCCTTTCAGACAAAATGTATTTTTGTAGTCCGAAATCGACAGTCGATAAAGCAATCGTTCTTGAAAGTAACGAATTATCATCAATTGAAAACTGATGCTTTCTTTTTTTGAAATATGTAAAAGCTTTGCTCGTATTGATTTTGCAGAGATTATCATAGTAAAACGTCCAAGTAGTTTTGTAAAATTCGCTCAATTCTTAACAACTTAGCGTATTTTATCAATTTGTCAATATTTTTGTCTTTAAGTTTCAAATACTCTGTAAGTATTTCGTTTAATGTATCTTTTCCTATTTTATTTCTGAATTTAACTGCATCGCAAACCGATTTTTCAATTTCGTAAATTTCAATCTCAGTATTTTCAATTTTGCCGGTTTTTACACCAATCGACAAAACAGATTTATTCCAATAATAAAGTTTTATCGGTGGATAATCTGGTAATTTTATTTTTGATTTCTGTTCAATCGCAATATGGTATTCATGTGGCATATATGTTGTCAATTCATAGAAATTCCACGCCGAATAAAGACAAATTATACCTGACGGAACAATCTTTTTGATTTCTGCGAAATCATTTATCTGATATTCCGACAATTTGTAAATACCGCGTTGTAATTTCTCAATCTCACCTGTTTCAACAAGTTTCAGCAAATGATACTTGTTAATTCCTTGTTCGGTGATTTCTTTGAGTTTTACTATCCCGTTTTTTTGTGTAAAGGTTTTTAATATTTTGTCTCGGTTTGTTAACATTTATCTTTTAATACGGATATTATAATTATTAACCGTAAAATTAGTTAATTTATTTCAGAATTGAATTATTTAATCAAAATAAATTATTGGATTTCTGAGAAAATCAAAATTTGTACTGCTGAAATTTTTAATTTGTGTTGGATTTTTAAAATAAACAGCATATCTCGGTTTGTTTTCTTCCCAGTATTTTCCTGTTCGTTGGTCTGGTTTAGGCGGATATTTTTTAAAACAATGGTGTTTTTTAAAATTTTCATCACCATCGCCTTTTGTTTCAATCATATAATCTTCACATCTAACTATTTTTACAATATCTGCAATAAAATACTTGCCTTTTTGCATTAATCTTTGATGACAACCTTCTCCATTTGGAGGACTGTAACACGGATGTTTTAGTTTATCATTACCTGCAATTATAATTTTTTTTAATTTCAATACCGGGTTTTCAGGAAAAATTACCCAAGCCATCGTAACACCTAATTCAATAATTGTTTCCAATGATACGGCATCGTTTACCGCAATTCCTTTAAATTTAGGTTCGTCTTTCTTTATTTGTCCAATTATGTCCATTTTGTTTGTTTTTTTAATGAGCC
>DYOF01000009.1:0-41458 GCA_020720665.1 Acetofilamentum sp.
TCGGCGGCTGAATAACCGGTACTAAAAGCCATGTAGGAATATGCTGCAATTATATTTTTAGTTTTTACTACAAAATTCTGTTAAAACACCAAAGGTTGATTTAGGATGCAAAAATCCGATATTCAAACCTTCTGCTCCTTGACGTTTGTTTTTATCAATACATAAAATTCCTTTATCTCCAAGCTCTTTAAGTGCGACATCAACATCTTCGGTTGCAAAAGCAATATGATGTATCCCCTGCCCTCTTTTTTCGATAAATTTTGCAATAGGACTATCTTCTGATGTTGGCTCAAGTAGTTCAATTTTTGTTTGACCTATTTTGAAAAATGCTGTTTTAACTTTCTGATCGGCAACTTCTTCAATAGCATAACAAACTAAACCCAATACATCTTCATAATATTTTTTGGCTTCTTCAATATTATTTACAGCAATTCCAATGTGTTCGATATGAGATATGTTCATAATTACTAAATTTTAATTTTGCAAAAGTTTATAATATCTAAATTTTATATATGATTATTATCAGTATAAGATGTGTTCTTTGATATACAACAAAAATTTTAAACATTTAACAGCTATCTAAATTTTAAATTCTACATTTGCAGGCTATAAAATTAAATTAAAAATATAAAGAAATGGCTTATAATTTAAGAAATCGAAGTTTTTTGAAATTATTGGATTTCGAACCGAAAGAAATTGAGTATTTACTAAAGTTATCAATGGATTTAAAAGCTGCTAAATATGCCGGTACCGAACAACAAAAATTAAAAGGTAAAAATATTGCGTTGATTTTTGAAAAAGATTCAACACGAACACGATGTGCATTTGAAACCGCAGCATATGACCAAGGTGCTAATGTTACGTATTTAGGTCCTTCCGGTTCACAAATCGGGAAAAAAGAATCAATGAAAGATACTGCCAGAGTTTTGGGACGAATGTATGACGGAATCGAATACAGAGGGTATGCCCAAAAAACTGTTGAAGAATTGAGTGAATATTCAAATGTGCCTGTTTGGAACGGTTTAACCAATGAATTTCATCCGACTCAAATTTTAGCAGATTTTATGACAATGATAGAACATTCAGACAAACCCTTAAATGAAATAAAATTTGCATATATGGGTGATGCACGCAATAATATGGGTAATTCACTTTTAGTCGGAGCAGCAAAAATGGGTATGGATGTACGATTAGTCGCACCAAAATCAATACAACCTGAAGCTGAATTAGTAAATCAATGTCAAAAAATAGCTGAAGAAACCGGTGCAAAACTATTAATTACTGATAATGTTGAAAAAGGCGTAAAAGATGTTGACTTTATTTATACAGACGTTTGGGTGTCAATGGGAGAACCCGCTGAAGTTTGGAAAGAAAGAATTGAGTTATTAAAACCCTACCAAGTAAATAAAAAGCTTATGGAAATGACCGGAAATAAAAACACTAAATTTATGCACTGTTTACCTGCATTTCATAACAGAGAGACGACTTTAGGCGAAGAAATTTTCCAAAAATATGGTTTGAACGGAATGGAGGTTACCGAAGATGTTTTTGAATCGGCTGCATCAATTGTTTTTGATGAAGCAGAGAACCGTTTACATACGATTAAAGCTGTAATGGTTGCGACTTTGGGTTCATAAATTAAATCTATTTCAATATTTGAGCCTTGCAACGCAAGGCTTATTTTTTATTTAACATGATTATCGGTATCGGCGGTTGCAGCAATTCAGGAAAGTCTGCTTTAGCAATAGATTTAAAGCAGTATTATTCAGATAAAAATGTAAAAATTTTTTGTCAGGATGATTTTGTTAAAAGACGTGATTTTTTAACAAAAATTAACGACCACATTGATTGGGAAGTTCCGTCAAGTATAAAAATTGAAGAATATATTACTGCTGTGAAAGAAGCTGAAAGACAATACGATATGGTTATTTGCGAGGGATTGTTTGCTTTTTGGTTTGAGAAATTAAATCAATTATATCATAAACGTATTTTTATAAATATTGATAAGGCAACTTTTATAAGCAGAAAAAAAGCAGATTTTCGCTGGGGACATGAACCAAATTGGTACATTGAACACATATGGGAAAGTTATTTAAAATATGGGCGAACAAGTAAATTAAAAGCCTTCGTTTTTGAAATTAATGCGGTTGAAAAACATAATAGTAATTCCGTTAAAGGTTTTATTGATACCTAAATTTTCTTCAGTAATTCTTCGGCATTTTTGATAGCGGCTTCCGTAATATTTTCTCCGCTTAACATTGTTGCAAGCTCTGAAATTCGTTCATTTTTATCAAGTTTTTTAATTTCGGTTAAGGTTTTAAATTCATTTTCTTTTTTATAAACTTTATAATGAAAATATGCATTTGATGCAACCTGCGGTAAATGTGTAATGCTTATAACCTGCAAATTTTGAGACATTTCTTTCATGATGCTTCCTATTTTATCGGCAATTTCTCCTGAAACACCGGTGTCAATTTCATCAAAAATTATTGTTGGCAACGCCATAGAATCTGCAATGATTGCTTTTATACTCAACATTAAACGGGAGATTTCCCCACCCGATGCAATTTGTGTAATATCTTGAACGTCAATATGTTTATTTGCAGAAAATAAAAAACTGATTGAATCTTTTCCGGTTTCGGTATAGTCATTTAAAAGTATATGTTTAACTTTAAAAGCTGCTGACGGAATTCCTAATTTTTTTAGAATGTTAATGATTTCGTCTTGAAACTCAAATGATGCTGATATTCTTTTTTCTGATATTTGTTCCGATAACTGCTTTATAATTTCTTCTTGAATGCTTAATTCTTTTGCGGCAGCATTTATTTGAAAATCAAAAGAACTGATTTCATCCAATTGCATTTGCAAATTTTCTTTAAGTTTAATTAAATCATCAACTGTTTCTACGCGGTGTTTATTTATAAGAAAATAAATCAAATCAATTCGTTCCTTTAAAAACAAAGCTCTTTCAGGGTCGAATTCTATGGATTTAACCAGAACGTCTAATTCGGAAGAAATATCATCAATTTCTATTTTACTGCTTTCTAACCTTTCGGCTAATGCTGTTGATTTTGAATAATAACTTTGAATTTGTTTTAAAGCCGCAATACTTTGTCTTAAATGTTCTAATATTCCGGTTTCTTCATTATTAATTACTTCATAGGCTGAATTCAAATTTTGGAGAATTTCTTCCGAATGGTTAATTTGTTTAAGTTCGTCTTGTAATTGCTCAATTTCTCCCGAAATTAATTTTGCATTATATAATTCCTCAAATTGAAATTGCAGAAAATCAAAATTTTCTTTTTGTTTTTTCTCTCGTTCTGTCAATTTTTGATATTCTTTTTTCAATTCAGTATATTTCCTGTAATTTTCATTGTAAGATTCAACAATCGGAATTAATTTACCATAGGCATCAAGTATGGTTAATTGATATTTGTTATCGTTTAAGTTAATGTTTTGGTGCTGCGAGTGAATGTCAATTAATTGTTCACTTAAATCTTTAATTACATTCAGAGTTACAGGTGTATCATTTACAAACGCACGAGAACGACCGTTAGGAGCTATTTCTCTGCGAATAACGGTTATATCATCATAATCGATTTCATTATTATCAAAAAAAAGTTTCAGAGAATAGCGTTGAATATCAAATTGAGCTTCAACAACACATTTTAACTCCTTATTTTTTAAAATATTAGTATCTGCTCGATTTCCTAATATTAAGGATAGTGCACCGAGCAGAATAGATTTTCCGGCACCGGTTTCACCGGTTATAACTGAAAAAGTGGGTTCAAAATCAATTTCTGCCGACTCAATTAATGCATAGTTTTGTATGGAAAGATGTTTAAGCACAATTTATTAATAAATTAAAAAATTTGAAGTTCATATAGTTTTTTATAATTTCCGTTTAATTCAATTAATTGATCGTGAGTGCCTTGTTCAACAATTTCGCCTTTATGTAAAACACATATTAAATCGGCATTTTTTATTGTTGATAAACGATGAGCTATGACTATTGAAGTTCTGTTTTTCATTAAGTTGAATAAGGCTTCCTGAACTAATTTTTCAGATTCGGTATCTAAGGCTGATGTGGCTTCATCTAAAATCATTATCGGCGGATTTTTTAAAACTGCTCGAGCAATACTCAAGCGTTGTCTTTGTCCGCCGGATAATTTTGAACCTCTGTCTCCTATTCCTGTTTCGTATTCCGATTCTGTTTGAATTATAAATTCGTGAGCATTTGCTATTTTTGCTGCTTCAATTATTCGTTCGTCTTCAATATTTTCGGTGCCGAATGTAATATTATTTTTTATTGTGTCGTTAAATAGAATCGGCTCTTGATTTACATTACCCATTAAATTACGTAGATTTTTGATTTTAATATCTTTAATATCAATGCCGTCTATTAATATTGTGCCTTCTTCTAAATCATAAAAACGAGGTATTAAGTCAACTAATGTAGATTTTCCCGAACCTGATTGTCCGACTAATGCAATAGTTTGCCCTTTTTTAACGGTTAAATTAATATTTTTCAGAACAGGGGTTTGCTCATATGAAAAGTTTACATTTACGAATTGAATTTCAGAATTAAAATTGGTAAGTTCTGCTGCATTTTCTTTTTCAATAATTTTATTGTCGGCATTTAGAATTACGTTAATTCTGTCAATTGATGCCGTACCTTTTTGAACGTTATAATAAGCGGTTGAGAGAGCTTTTGCCGGTGGTATTATTTGAGAAAAAACGGCAATGTATGCAATAAATGCTTCGGGGCTTAATTCTCCTTGATTATTCAACACTAACATTCCGCCGTATAACATAACAATTGCCAGCATAAATATTCCGAGAAATTCGCTGACGGGAGATGCCAGATAATTTTTCCTGTAAACTTTATTCATGGTTTTGTTATATGCTTCATTTTCATTAATAAAGCCTTTGTAAACAAATTTTTCGGCTGTAAAGGCTTTTATAATCCGAAGTCCGGATAAAGTTTCGTCTATTTTTGATAATAATATGCCGATTTGGTCTTGTGCTTTGCGAGAAGCTTTTCTGAGAGAACGACCGATTGTTCCGATAAGAATACCGCTGACAGGAATTAAAATTAAGACAAACAATGTTAAGTGCGGACTCATTAAAATTAGAGTTCCGATATAAACAATTATAGTTAAAGGGTTTCCGATAATCATTTCTATTGAGGTCATTATTGTCCACTCAATTTCTTTTAAATCATTGGTCATTTTGCTCATTATATCGCCTTTTTTTTCTTCTGAAAAATAAGAAAGCGGCAAATCAAGAATTTTTTTATAAATTTGATTTCTCATATCTCTGATAACGCCGTTTCTGACGGGTACTAAAACATGTTTCGCTAAATAGAACAAAACATTTTTAAAAAGAATCATCAGAACTACAAAAATACTTACAAATAAAAGGGCTTTTTCTGCTCCGTGTTTTTCAATAATTTGACTGAGATAATAATTTAACCAATCATTAATTGAAGCACTTGAAAAACCTACGTCAGGTTTTGCTATGACTGCGTTTTCTTGTCCGAAAAGAACTCGCAGAAAAGGAATTAACATGAGTAATGAAAAAACAGAAAAAAGTATTTGTAGAATACTTAGGGAGATATTCAGAACAATATTCCATTTATACGGAGTTATATATTTCAGTATGTTTTTTAGTTTTTTCAATGTTGCGTTTCAGTTTAAATTTTAGAAATCATTTCCTATTATTTTCCAATTACGGTAGCCGAACAGATGTTTTCCTTTGAGAATAGTTTTTGATATAAAAGTTAATAATTTACTTTTAAAACGTTCATGTTTCATAGGTTCACGCAGCGGTTTGTAGTTCTTTTCATAATGTAACGCATCTTTCCAATTGAATTGTTTAATTTTTTCTGTCATCACTTTCGGATGTGTTTCTTTAAAAACCGGCAAACGCGATAAATTACCGTAATCAAAAAAGGCACTTCTGTTTTGATATTGTTTGTCAATTTTTTCTTTTCCTTTATGAATTGTGTCTAATGATTTAGTTTTTTTTTGCATATATTCGGGCGGTCTGACCCATCCGTAGTGATAAATGTATGCATTAATTTCAATAACGTTTAAAGGAAAACTTCCTTCTTTTTGTCTGAAATTTTTTCCGTCAAAATTCGGTATGCGTTTAAATGATTGTGCAGAGCGGTACGAGTAGATATCCGGATGGTTTCTGACCAAGCGAATTTCTTTAGGATACCAACCGTAAAAATCATTAAAATGTTCATAATCGCCAAAAAAGTGTTTGTAGTTGAATAAAAAGCCTTCAACATTTTTATCATTCAAATATTTTTTACAAGCATTTTGAATGGTTTCAAGATATTTTTCATGAATAACTTCATCTGCCTGCAAATGCAAAAGCCAATCGCCGGTACAGGCTTTCATGGCTATATTTGTTTGTCGTGCATTTTCAGTTCCGTTTTTATAGGTTTCAATATCCCAAACGGTGTTTATGATTTTAATCTTGGGAGAATTTATCTGATTTATCAGTTCAAGTGTATTATCGTCAGCATCATTGTCTCCGAGGGCAAAAACAAACTCATCAACAATAGGTAAAATTGATTCAATAGATTCGCGTATCGGATAATAGAGCTTCGAAACGTTTTTTCCCATTGTAAACCCACTGATTTTCATGTGTCTAAAAATTTTTAATTAATTAATAATCTATAAATTGAATGCTTCATTATTTTTATTCACACCATTTTTTAACATCATCAGCGGTAGGATTTTGTAAACCGAGTTTGGCTTTTTTATTCAAACCGCATAAATCGTTAAATAATTTACCGGGATTTGCTTCACTTAAGCTTTTTAAAGTTTTATATCCTAATTTTTGAATTAATTCAATCCATTCGGTCGGTATTCCTTTTTCAAGATATTTTTCTTTTGAATCAACTTGTATTTTTTTCTCAGGACGCATTTGCGGGAAAAACAACACATCTTGAATTGAATCAGAATTGGTCATAATCATTGCTAAGCGGTCAATACCGATACCTAATCCGGATGTCGGCGGCATTCCGTAATCAATGGCTTTTAAAAAATCTTCATCTAACATCATAGCTTCTTCGTCACCGCGTTTTGCAAGTAATAATTGTTCCTCAAATCGTTGTCTTTGGTCAATCGGGTCATTAAGTTCCGAATATGCATTACAAATTTCTTTACCGTTACATATTGCTTCAAAACGTTCGACTAATCCGTCAATTTTTCTGTGTTTTTTAGCTAATGGCGACATTTCAACGGGATAGTCTGTAATAAAAGTGGGTTGGATAAGTTGCCCTTCACATTTTTCTCCGAAAATTTCATCAATAAGTTTTCCTTTCCCCATCGATTCGTCAACATCAATACCTAATTTCTTAGCCGTAACTTTTAATTCTTCTTCCTCCATATTTGAAATATCAATACCGGTATAATGTTCAATAGCTTCAAACATAGTAAATCTTTTCCATGGACGGTGAAAATCAATAGTGTGTTGCCCTACTTTTACTTTGGTTGTTCCGTGAATGTCCATTGCAATTTTTTCAACCATTTCTTCAACGGTTTCCATCATCCAAAAGTAATCTTTGTAGGCCACATACAATTCCATTTGTGTAAATTCCGGATTGTGAAATCGATCCATGCCTTCGTTTCTGAAATCTTTTGCAAATTCGTAAACTCCGTCAAAACCGCCTACAATAAGTTTTTTTAAATAAAGTTCGTTAGCAATTCTTAAATATAAAGTTTGGTCAAGTGTATTGTGATGTGTTTTAAACGGGCGAGCGGCTGCACCTCCGTATATGGGCTGTAAAATAGGCGTTTCAACTTCCAAATAGCCTTTAGCGTTTAAATATTCACGCATTGAATTAGTTAATTTCGTGCGATTAATAAAAGCGTTTTTGACATGAGGGTTTACCATTAAATCTAAATATCGCATACGATAGCGCTGTTCGGGGTCTGAAAACGCATCGTATGTATTGCCGTCTTTTTCTTTTACAACCGGTAATGGCCTGATTGATTTGCTTAAAATTGTAAATTCATTGGCACGGATTGATATTTCGCCCATTTGTGTTTTAAAAACTTCGCCTTTTACTCCTATTATATCTCCGATATCTAATAATTTCTTAAAAACGGTATTATATAATTCTTTGTCTTCATCAGGACAAACGACATCTCTGTTTATGTAAACCTGTATTTTTCCGTATGTATCTTGTAACTCAACAAATGAAGCTTTACCCATAATTCTGCGTGTCATTATTCGACCTGCAAAACTTATATCTTGATAATTATTTTTTGATTCGTCAAAATTGTTGATTATTTCTGTACTCCCTGCTGAAATTTCATATTTTGCAGCCGGATACGGATTTATTCCTAAATCTATTAATTTTTGTAAAGATTCTCTGCGGATTTTTTCTTGTTCACTTAATTCTGTATAAGTCATTTTTATTTAATGAAATATTAATAAAAGGCAAAGATAAATAAGTAATTAATAATTTAGAATTTGTCAGTTTTTTTTTTCCTTAGAAAGTTCAATGTATCTTTGTTTAATATTTAAAATTGCAGTCTTTATATGAATAATAATCAGCATTTAAACAGTCGAAGAAAGCCGGATTGGTTAAAAATACGTTTGCCTCAAAGTTCAAAATACAGCGATGTTCATAAAATTATTGAAGATAATCATTTGCACACGATTTGTACGAGCGGGAAATGCCCTAATTTAGGCGAATGCTGGGACAGAGGCACAGCCACTTTAATGATTTTAGGTGATATTTGCACAAGAGCATGCAAGTTTTGTGCGGTGAAAACAGGTAAACCTCTCCCACTTGATTTGAATGAACCGAAAAAAATTGCTCGTTCGGTAAAATCTCTAAATTTAAAACATGTTGTTTTAACTTCTGTTGACAGAGATGATTTGAGTGACGGCGGGGCACAAATTTGGGCTGAAACGGTTAGCGAAATAAAAAAGCTAAACCCCTTAACGACCATTGAAACCTTAATTCCTGATTTTAACGGAGCGGTTGATTTAATAAATATTGTTATAAATTCGAAGCCGGAGGTTATTTCTCATAATTTAGAAACCGTAAAACGATTAACTCCTCAAATAAGAAGTCGTGCGAAATACCAAACCAGCTTAGAAGTTATAAAACAAATAAGTGATTCCGGAATTATTTCAAAATCAGGTATTATGGTTGGTTTAGGCGAAACTTTTCACGAAGTTATTGATGTTATGGATGATTTACGTTCAGTAAATTGCAAGGTATTAACCATCGGGCAATATTTACAACCGACACCAAAACATGCCGATGTAATTGATTACATACATCCGGATATTTTTAAAGAATGGAAAAAAATTGGAACAGAAAAAGGATTTGATTTTGTTGAAAGCAGTCCGTTGGTTCGTTCTTCATATCATGCGGAGAAACATATTTTAAAATAGCCGGTTTCAGTGGTTACCATATTTTTTAACACCTGCTTTAACTTTAACATTAATAAAATTTTCGGCAGGCGGAACAACACACGAATATTTATGATTATAAGCACAGTATGGATTATAGGCTTTATTAAAATCAATTATTATAGTTTCTCCTTCGGGTATTTTTAAATCAATATATCTTCCTCCGCCGTAAGAATTTTTACCGCTTGTTAAATCTCTGAACGGTAAAAACAAATAATCTTTATATTCTTCTTTTTCTTTAAGTTTTATGCTTTGATAAATCGGAACTTTAATTATTTTTCCTTTTAAATTAAATTCAACATCACCAAATTTAAGGTATTCGGGTGTTCGGTTTGTAGAAGTTTTCATTTTAAAGGGAAGTTCATCAGGAGTTCTGAAAAATTTGGCTTCAACTTTAAATGATTTATTAACCGGATAATATTTTAGTCCTTTAAAGTTAAGTAAATCTTCTTTTAAAAGAGGACTTGTTATACTATCAGCGTACTCTTTATTTAATTCGTCCCGAAACTTTTTAATGTCGCTTTTGAATTGATTTTGCGAAAAAAATTGATGGTTGAAAAGCATAAAAAAGAGAAGCAAAAAAAAACTTAATCTATTGTTCATTAGCGGTTTAAACTATAAACATAAACAAAATAATCATATTGCTCTGAATTGCGGCTTTGCTTTACAGAATAGTTTTCAATGAAATAATTTTGAATTTGATTGGCATCGTTTGATGAAAGTGCTTTCCATGCCTTCCATTTGTTAATATTTTTAAGTTCTCTTTTTTCTTGATTCGGATATACAGTAAGACCGATATACCATTCTTTCCAATTTACAGAGCTTGGATTTGAAGATGAATTTGTAATAAATTCAACAATTTCATTAATTATGTCTTGAACGGAATTATTCATTAGTATATTATTTCTATCCCTTGAGGATACATCAAATTTTGCTGTGATAAATTTTTTAGAAATCAAAGTATATTTATTCACCGGTGTTATGATTTATAGCATCTTGATAAAATTAATTTCAAATTTACAAATTTTTGTTTTTAATACAAATAATTAGTTATTAAATCGTGTTAAATTTATGAATTTTAGAAATTACCTTAAATTCACAAGACAGAGTTTGAATATGTTAATAAACAGCATGTTATAATAATTAGTACTTCATTTTATTAAAACAATTACTTTCAGTGAGGGCTTCGCCGTTCTCACTCTGACTGTCAGACAATTAATAACAGACGTGAAGATTCAACTGATTATTTGCCTAAAATTTTAAACATGTTTTTTTTATAAGCTTCTACTCCGGGTTGGTCAAACGGGTTTACACCGAGAATATAACCGCTGATTCCGCATGCTTTTTCAAAAAAATAAATCAATTCACCTAAGAAAAACTCTGAAATTTCGGGTATTTCGATTTTGATAATCGGAACTCCGCCGTCAATATGAGCCATTAGTGTTCCTTCTTCTGCGCTTTTATTAATTTCCTCAATTCGTTTCCCGGAAAGGTAATTCAAATTATCAGAATCATCTTCTTGCGATTCTAATACGATTTTATATTTTGTTTTTTCAACTGAAATTAGTGTTTCAAACAAATTTCTTTTTCCGTCTTGAATATATTGCCCGAGAGAATGCAAATCGGTAGTAAAATTAACTGCTGCCGGAAATATGCCTTTTCCGTTTTTGCCTTCACTTTCACCGTATAATTGCTTCCACCATTCGCTTAAAAAACTAAGTTTCGGATTGTAATTAACCATAATTTCGTTTGTAAATCCGTTAAGGTATAATAAATTTCTTACAAGGGCGTAGGTTTCGGCAATATTTCCTTTTGTAAGTGTTTCATTTTGTATTTTTAGTGCACCTTTAATAAGTTCTCTGATGTTAAATCCGGCTAAAGCAATAGGAAACAGTCCGACAGGTGTTAACACAGAAAAACGTCCGCCGACATCATCCGGAATTATATAGGTTTTATATCCCTCTTTTCGGGCTAATTGTTTAAGTGCGCCTTTTTCTTTATCGGTTATGGCAATTATACGCTTTCGGGCTTCATTTTTCCCGTATTTTTGTTCGATGTCATTTTTCAGTATTCGAAAAGCAACTGCCGGTTCTGTTGTTGTGCCGGACTTGGAAATAACTGTCAAACCATATGATTTGTCGCTTAAAAATTCTCTTAATTCATACAAATAATCCTCGCTCAGATTTTGACCGGCAAATAAAACTTTAATTTGACCGGGTTTTGATTTAACCATTGAAAAATTATCTGATAATGCATCAATTATAGCTTTTGAACCGAGATAAGAACCTCCTATACCTATAATAACCATAAACATAATTTCATTTTTAAGCGAATTTACGGTGTTTTCGATATCAGATATTAGGTTTTCGGTGATTTCTGCCGGTAAATTTACCCAGCCCAAAAAATCATTACCTTCTCCGGTTTTATTAATTAATGATTGATTTGCATTTTGAGCTTTTTTTTCAAATTCTAAAAATTCTTGATTTGAAAAAAATTTTTCAGCGTTTTTAATAGTGATTTTCATGTGTCTGAATATTTAAAATTAATTAATAATCTGCAAATTGAGTGTTTATATATATTTAAAATGCTTGTTCTTTCCTGCACATAGGAACACCACACTTTCTACTGAATGTAATTGAGGTATTCCGGTAGTTATGCTTTTTTGTATAAAAAAATGTCTTACCCGGGTATTTCATTTTTGTTTTTCTTTTATAATTGGTTTGTTAATTTACAATAAATTTTATGAGAAACCCAAGCATCAGTTGCTGCATAATTTAATTGAGCAAAAGTTAAATCAGGACTTTCCCAATTGGTTAAACGCGCTCCTTTAGAAATTTTAAATCCTAAAACATTAGCGGTTATTTTTTTTAATCCGTTATCTTCAATACCAAATTCATCTACAAATGATTGAAGTTCGATAAAATTACGCGGAGTAAACTTGTTAAGTTTTTTCAAAGCTTTAATATCGTCTTTTATTGCTGCTCCGATTTTAATAATTTTTTCATCAGATAGAATTGAAGCCAAAGAATCGGGTAAACCAATTTCATTTAATCTGAATAAAAATGCTTGTTTGTCGGTGGCTAATTGTAATAATGAAACTTTGTGTGTTATTCCTTTTTTAAATGCCGGTTTTGTTTCTGTATCAAATCCGAGTATTTTTTTTCCGTTAAGAATTTCAACTGCAATTTCGAGGTCTTTAAAATTATCAATTAAAAAAATTTCGCCTTCAAATCCTTTCAGGGGTAGCTCATCGAGTATATCATCAGGAATTTTATCAAAATATTTTTGCATAAATATTATTCGTTTATTTCATTCATTTTTTCAAAATCTGAAGTTAAAAACTTATTAGTTTGATTCTTACCTTTAACTCTATGATAATCGAAATAATATATCTCAGCATCAGAAGCACTTAAAATCATTTTTGTTACTACTGAACCTTTAACGGCACGTACGGGAGCAACCATATGTAAAATTAAAACAGTTTCATCCTTATCATCAATGGCTTGTTTTATTTCTTCCTTGCTTACAAATTTAACTTCCCCGGAATAGAATGCCTTTATTCCGCTTATTGTATTAATTTCTTCTGACATTTCATTTTTTAGCAAATATAAGGTTTTATCTTTTGTGTTTTTTTTACTGTTCTTAAAGTGATTTAATAGTGCTTTGTCTTCAATATCAGGGTTTTCATCTAACCATTTAACATGATTTTGCATATATACTAAAGCCAAACCTAATTTATATTGATAATCATCATAATCAGCATCATTATATGCTAAGGGAAGTGTTACTATATCGGGCATCGTATTGATATCACCCCCTTTTTTTCCCATTAATAAACTAAGAGAAGTAAATACACCTAATTCTTCTTGACCTTCAAAATGCGATACCGTTTGAATAATCATTGAAGCTGTCGGAACGTATCTTTTATTATTGAATTCATCTTTGTTGATAATGGTGTACTCTGTTATTTTCCAGTGTTTTTCTGCTGCTTCTTTAATAACTGAATTATACATTCCGAATATGTTATTGTCTTGAACAAAATAGGTTCGGGAATCTAAAAATGCTTTTACATATTTTGATTCGGGCATAAATTGCTGAGCATTTATAGTTACGCTTAAAAATATTGCAATTATAATAAGTTTAATAGTTTTCATATGTTTTAAAATTTTTAATTAATTAATAATCTGCAAATTGAATGTTTATTGTTATTTATTATGCTTGTTTTTCCCTGTATATAGGAAATTCTGTTTTAAGGTAAAATTACCGGATGTTTTTGATTAAATTTTCGGATATATAAAAACTGTAATTTTTTCTTTTTACGTAAACTTAATTGACTGTACTCTTCAAATAAATCAGAATCAGAAGAGAGCAATAGCTCAACTGACTTATAATCAAATTCATATATTTTTCCGGTATTAAAATCCAAAATATATTGTAAGAGAACTGTTTTTGAGTTGTACGGATCGTATGAATATCTATTGTAACTGTTATAGCGATACGGATCATACTCAATATAAGTTTTATTTGCTATAAAATGGCTTATACTTCCGAATACAGGAATTCTGTTAAATTCATTATTAAAATTTATATACAATATTCCTTTATTTGAATATCCCCAAATGTTATCAGTTTTAATTTTTGTATTTACTCCTAAATTATCAAAATAAGTAATTTCTTTTTCATCTAATAATCGGTCAAAAAAATCGAAACTGCTATATTCTATGTCGGTAACAATTTGCGATTTTTGAATCGGTTTGTTTTCTTTTACGTGATAAAAGGTTTCAAAAATCCCTTCTTTAAAATCAGCTGATTTAATTTTGTTACTTTCATTATTTTGAGCGGATGTATTAAAAAAAATTGTTACTAAAAAGAAATATGTTAAGTGTTTTTGCATTTTAAGTTGATTCTGATAGCTAAACGAAAATTTTCAAATTATATTTTTTAATTTTTTTATTCCGGGTAAATTACCCTTGTGTGGTAAATATTTCTCAACTTATTTTTTAATATTTTTTTAATTTTATTAATATCATCAAAAGTAATATCAGTGTGTATAAGTAAGTTTTCTTTTATTTTTGATTGAACAATTTTTTCAATTAAATTATCAATTGAGCTTTCAGTATATTCGGTTAAACTTCTGGATGCTGCTTCAACCGAATCAACTATCATAACAACGGCAGTTTCTTTTGAGTAAGGTAAAATACCGTTATATCTGAATTTTTCTTCGTCAATTTTCTCGTCTTTATGAGCTTCTTTATATTTGAATAAGAACCATGTGATTTTGGCGTTTCCGTGATGTGTTAATATAAAATCAGACACGTCTTTAGGCAGAGAATATTTTTTGGCAATTTTAATTCCTTCAGATACGTGTTGTTTAATAATTTCGATACTTTTCTGCGGACTTATTTTATCGTGCGGGTTTTCAGAATGTTGATTTTCAATAAAGAATGAAGGATTGCTCATTTTACCTATATCATGATACAATGCCCCGGCTCTGACAAGTAACGGATTTGCTTCAATTTCTCGGGCAGCAGATTCAGAAATATTGGCAACTTGAACAGAGTGTTGAAAGGTTCCGGGTGCTTTTTCTGCCAGTAACTTTAATAAGGGTCTGTTTGTATCTGATAATTCAATTAATGTAACATCTGAAATAAAACCAAATACTTTTTCAATAAAATAAATTAACGGGTAAGCCATCAGAACTAAAATACTGCTTCCTGCAAACCAAGCGAATTTATTAAAATCGATTTTTTCTATTTCACCTTCTTTAATTATTGTAAATGCTATATATAAAATTAGATATGAAATAAAAATCATTAGAGCAGTCCATAATACTTCACTTCTTCGATTTAATTTACTTACTCCTGAAATTGCAACAAATCCGGCAATAAATTGAATAAAAATGTACTCAAAACCATTTGCAACAATAAAACCTAATAATAAAATTGTAACAATATGATGCAGAAATGCTGTTCTCGGTTTGTAAAACGTTGCGGTAATTAAAGGTAATATTGTAACCGGAACAATGTAAATATCAACTCTTTGATGATTTGAAACTACTGCTGTTATGATTATAATTAAAATCATCATAAAAGGGAAATACAACAATTTTCTGTTGTTATCAAAAATTTTCTTGTTATAAAAAAATAAATAAAGAAAAAGAATTGTAAAAATAGAAGTAGCAATTATCAATTCGCCAAAAAATAATACAAGTTTATCTGAATATGAATTTTGTTCAGAGATATATTGTTTTTTTAAAGAAGTAAGAATTTGAAATTTCTCATCGTTTATTAACTGCCCTTCATATATTATTCGCTCTCCGGCTTGAATCATACCTCTTACGGGTGAAAGCTCTTTTAATAATTGTTCAGTTGCTTTTTGAGACATTTGCCTGTTATAACTGACATTAAAAAAAACATATTCTGAAAAATCAATTTCAGGAAGTGAAAATTTGCTTTGAGCTTTTAATTCGCTATATGTTTTATTTAACTCACTATATGCTTTTTTTTGAGTGTATAATGAAGATATTAAAACTAATTCTGCAACATTTTCTTTAACAATATAAATATCAGAATTATTTTTTACGGTTTTTTCCTTATCATTCACAGGCTCAATTATTCCTTTTTCATAAATCAAATGAAGCTCATTTAATAAAATAATCCTGATTTTATTTGCATTTAATTTAATTAATTCATTTAATTTTTTATCGGAAATCGTTTCGGTCAATTTTTCGGTTGATTTTTTAAAGTCGTTATTTAATTTAATTTCAACAGTAATAAAAACATCTCTATTATAAGTAAAATAAGGTTTTGCAAATTTCAAAATACTATCTCTTTCAACTTTTATAAGTTCATCACTTTTATATACCGGAAAATCATATTCTGCAATTAAATTCATATGCTTCCATGGTTCGCCTTTTTGAAATTCATAGCTGAATTTATTGCTCCCCGGAAATAACAAAACAGTAATTACAGATGCAGATAAGAAAATTAAAATTTTATATATGAAGTTTAGATTTTTAAACATTTTTTTGTGTTCGGTAAAAAATAATGCCTAAAAATAAGGAGTTTATGATTAATAAAAAACAATTCGCTAAGATTTATTTTTGAAATTAAATCTTAAGATTAAACAACACCGCCATTATTACACAAAATTGTTATAAAAAAGCAAATTCTGTTTTAGTTGCAATTTTTTAATTCTAATCAAATGCAATATAAAATATACAAACAGTTTCGTTGAAAATATTTTTTAAAACTCGCATCAATTATTTTTTTTTATTTAATTTTGCCTTTACGGAGAACTAATTACTAATAAAATTAATTTTAAGATGGAAGAACAAACGACTGACGGAGCAAAGAAATTTAGGGAAAACATATTTACAAGTTCAGTAAAAGCGGGGAAAAGAACCTATTATTTTGATGTAAAAGAAACCAAAAGCGGTGAGCGTTATATTACGGTTACTGAAAGAAAACGTCGATACAATGAGGACGGCAGTTACATAGTTGAAAAACATAAAATTTTCCTTTACAAAGAAGATTTTGACAAGTTTGCAGATGCATTAGATGATGTAATTGAATATGTTGAATCCGGAATATTTCCTGAAAAAAATGTTGAAATCGGCGATGATTTTGATGATGATGATGAAAGAAAGGGAGGCTTTTCGAACGTAAAATTTGAAGATCTTGACGATTAAAATATCGACTTTTAAAAAATTAAATAAAAATGCGGATTAATTTCCGCATTATTATTTAATTTAACAGTTGAAAAATTCTGACCAAATTTATTAAATGAAACACCCGCGTAAAACAACTTTTTTACACAATGATGCCTATAAAACCGGATTAAACCATTTTTAAGCATTTACCAAGTTTTTAAAACTTTACATGCATTTACACAAATTCCTTGTTTTCAATTGTTTCAAATGCATTAAAAAAATCTAATTTTTGAGCAGTTTTGCGATTTACAAAAAGTTTCGCATTTTTGGGTTTCACAACACGTGATTTAATCGGTTTTTTATCCAATATATCCATAGCTATTTTAACAGCATGTTCTGTTACCGAATCCCAAGGAATAACATAACCTGCCAAACCTCCTCTTAATACGGTATCTTCAAGCATACATAATGTAGGAAATCGGTCGGTAATAATGCTTAATTGTTCGTATCCGGAAGCTGCAATAACCGTACTGGTTCCGACATAAACCCATTTTACATTTTTTCGTTCAAAATAATCTCTCGCTTTAATAAAATCTTCTGCTTCCTGAATTTCAAAACTGTATATTTTTATTCCGGCTTTATTTGCATATTCTGAAATATCATCATATTGAATTTCGGCTTGTAACTCACCTCTTCTGTAAATAACTCCGATATGCTTTATATTTTTGTCGATTTTATAAATGGTATGTTTAAATTGATCTTCAATATTTGTAGAATAACACGTTGCATAATAATTTCTGTTATGGTCTTTCTCAAAATCAGAAATTATTGCAGAACTGTAAATGCCCGTAAAAACAATCGGAATGGTATCATTTTTAAGATATTGCCCTAATCTCATACTAATAGGAGAACCGATAGCAAATATTAAATCAACAGAATCTGATTTAAATTTTTCAACTGCATGCATAACTTTTTCTTCGTCTCTCTTACAATTTTCATAAATTATTTGCATGTTATTATCGCGTTCTTTTCTGAAAATATATCCGGCTTTTTTAAATTTCTCTTCAATAACATTAATTGATTTTACATAAACTTCTAAATTATCCCAATATAAAATACCTACTTTTTTTATGTCGGTTGTATAATTTTTTGCTCTCTCCTCTCCTCTCAAAACTCTTAATCCGCCTTGTGCTAATGCTTCAAGTTCAGATTCACCGGGATAGACTTCAACATTACTTATAAAGCCTACTCTTTCAATAATCCAATCCGTAAGCATTTTAGAGTGGGCTAAACCGCCTGTTAAAATAATTGAATCGATTTTCCCTTTTAAGTTTGTTGCACGTTTACCAATTTCTTCCGCAACTTGATATGCCATAGCTTGATACACCAAATTGTATTTTTCAGAACCGGCATTTATCATTTTTTCTACATCTCTTGCATCATTTGTATTAAAATAGGAAACCAAACCTCCTTTACCTACGACCATTTTTCTTAATTCATCAGTTGTAAACTCACCGGAAATACATTTTTCAAGATATTTAAACAAAGGCAAACTTCCGCTTCTCTCCGGAGAAAAAGGTCCTTCATATAAACCGTTATTTACATTAATAGCCTTTCCTTCTTTTAAAGCGGCAACCGTTATTCCGCCGCCCAAATGTGCTACAATCAAATTTAAGTCGATGAGTTTTTTATTTTTGTTTTTAGCAAATTCACGAGCAGTAGAAAAAATATTTAACGCGTGTAATAATGACGAACGTTCAAAATTTTTATGCCCTGAAATTCTTGCTAAAGGTTCTAAATCATCAACTGCCGGAGGATCAACAATATAAGAAGGAATTGAATATTCCCATCCGATGCTGTAAGCAATAACACAACCCAAATTTGAAGCATGGTGTCCTTGTAATCCGCATCCGGCATCTTTAATCATATCTTGGTCAATTATATATGTTCCGCTCGGAATCGGTTTTATTAAACCTCCTCTCCCTACAACTGCATCTAAGGATTTAATGTCGAATTTTTTATTTTTAAGTGCATTAATAATTTCTTCTTTACGGAAAGTATATTGATCCCAAATTGAAGCATATTGTTCTAATTGCTTAGGACTATGATGAATATTAATTTCAAATACAATATTTTCGTCTTTAAAAACACCAATTTTTGTTGATGTTGAACCCGGATTAATTGTCAGTATGTAGTATGGTTTCATTTATATTGAATGTTATTATTTTTCTTACAATTATTAAGCCTTAGTTGTTGATTTATAGATAAAATATTGAGCTGTCCAATATAACACAATTGTTATTATTTTAGAATAGTCATAATCCGTAACAAATTTAGTTAAAGCAATATTTGTATCCGATAAAACAAATAAAACAGCACCTATAAAGGCAAAATATGCAATTGAATTATAATTTCGTTGTAAATAAGCTCTCCAAACCATGCTTATAATTACAAAAATATAAATGAAAACCGGTATTTTCATTTCGCCTAAATACGGAAAGAAAAAAATTGTTAAGGATACAGCAATTAAATAAAAAGGAATAGAACTAAAAAGTTTCAAATTTGAAAATCGACTATTAAATGCAACAATATAAAATATATGAGCAATTAAAAAAGAAACTAAACCCGGAATAAATAAATCAATGACTTTTAATAAAAAAATATCTCCGATTAAGGAAAATATAAATCCGATAAATATATATTTTCTGTACGAATTGTCTATTTTGCTCATTAAAAGCAATAAAATTAAAGGTAGGGGTTTTGAAATTGTTCTCAAAATATCATTGTCAATAAATACTGCATAACAAAAAACAGTTGCAACTATTATATATATTGATGTAAGTATTTTATTATTCATCTGTCTAAAAATCTATAATTAATTAATAATCTGCAAATTGAATGCTTATTCTTTCCTGCATATAGGAAAACCTCACTTTCTGTTAAATGTAATTGAGGTATTCCGGTAGTTATGCTCCTTTGTGTAAAAAATTATCTTATCCGGGTGTTCCATTTGTGTTTCAAATTTCCTAAATTCCGTAAGTCATTTTTTATTTTTTGCAAAGACGCAAAGACACAAGGAAACCTATTAAGCTGTTTTATTTTTTAATCTATGTGTCCCGGCGACTTTGCGAGCGATATGCGGATTTAAGGAATTTTATTTTAATTTTTTAATCATTTCAGAAATTGTTAATTTCGGATTTTCTGTATTAAATATTCCTGAACCGGATACAAAAATATCACAACCGGCATCAGATAATTCTTTAATATTTTCAAGTTTTATCCCTCCGTCAATTTCAATTTCAATATGCTCTGCATTATTATCCCGCAACATTTTATTTAATTGCTTAAGTTTTTTAAATGTTTGAGGAATAAAGCTTTGTCCTCCGAAACCCGGATTTACGGACATGATAAGTATTAAATCAATATCTTCTAAAATATTTTCTAAAATATTAATCGGAGTATGAGGATTTAAGGAAACACCGGCTTTAATATGATGTGTTTTAATTTGTTGAATCAAACGATGTAAATGTTTGTCGGATTCTGCATGTACAGTTAAATATTCAGCACCTGCATTAACAAAATCATCAATGTATAAACCCGGGTTTTCAATCATTAAATGTACATCCAAAGGAATATTTGAAACTCTTTTAATTGACTTTATTACAATCGGACCCATTGTAATATTCGGAACAAAATGACCATCCATTACATCAATATGCAAAAGACGGGCACCTCCTTCTTCTAACATTTTTATATCTCTTTCAAGATTTGAAAAATCAGCAGAAAGTAATGAAGGAGCAATTTTTTTAATCTTCATAATCAAGTTATAATTTTAATAAATCTTGAGCTGTTTTAACTAAATTATCAACTGTAATTCCAAATTTTTTGTATAAGGTTTCGTAAGGTGCAGAAGCGCCGAATGTGTTTATTCCTATAACTTTTCCTTCGTAACCTATATATTTATACCACGACATATCAGCACCGGCTTCAATTGCAATACGTTTTGTTTTATTTTTAGGCAGCACTTCCGATTTATAATTATCATCTTGAATATCAAATAATTCAGTTGATAAAAATGATACAACGTTTACTTCAATTCCTTTTTGATTTAATACGTTTTTAGCTTCCAGTGCTATTTCAACTTCCGAACCGCTTGCCATTATAATCAAATCTGAATCAAAATCGCTGCTTACAATATATGCTCCTTTATATGCATTGCTGACATCAGCATAGGCTCTTGAACCCCTTTCAACAGTTTTTAAAGCTTGTCTGGTTAAAATTAGAGCTGTCGGACCCTCAGTTCGTTTAATGGCAATATCCCATGCAACAGCAGTTTCGTTTGCGTCCATAGGTCTTAAATTAAATAAATTCGGAATAGCTCTGAGAGCAGAAAGGTGTTCAACGGGTTGATGAGTCGGCCCGTCTTCTCCTAATCCTATTGAATCATGTGTGAAAACATAAATTACTCTTAAGCCCATTAGTGCTGCCATTCTGATAGCCGGACGCATATAATCGGAAAATACAAAAAATGTTCCGCTATACGGAATTAAACCGCCATGCAAAGCCATTCCGTTCATAATTGTGCCCATACCAAATTCTCTTATTCCGTAATGAATATATTGTCCTGATTTATTGTTCACACCAAATGAAACTTGCTCTTTTGTTTTTGTTAAATTTGAGGGGGTTAAATCTGCCGAACCGCCGATTAAATTTGGAATTTGATTAACTAAATTTTCTAAAATTTTTCCTGATGAAGCCCGGGTTGCAAATTTAGTATTTGCTTCAAACATAAGGTTTTTATAATCAGGTAATTTATTGTTAATTATTTGAATAAATTCTTCAGCTGCATCAGTATTTTCTGTTTTATAGGTTTCAAACAAATTATTCCATGTATTTTCATTAATTTGTCCTTTAACAGCCGCTTCTTTTGTAAAATTATAAATTTCATCGGGAACATAAAACTCATCAGAAGGAAGCCCTAATTTTTCTTTTGTTAACAATATTTCTTCTGCTCCCAGCGGTGCCCCGTGAACGTGCTCCGTTCCGGCTTTATTTGGACTTCCGTATCCTATAATTGTTTTACAAATTATTATTGACGGTTTTTCGGTATTATTTTGTGCATTTATAATTGCATTGTTAATTTCGTCGAAATTATGCCCGTTGACTTCCTGAATATGCCAATTATACGCTTCAAAACGTTTTGAGATATTTTCGGAGAATGATAATTTTGTATTTCCGTCAATTGTAATACTGTTTGAATCATAAAACAGAATAAGTTTACTCAACTGATTATGACCTGCAAAAGAACACGCTTCATGAGAAACGCCTTCCTGTAAATCACCGTCACCGGCCATAACATATGTATAATGATTTATAATTTCAGTAGTTGTATTATATTTTGATGCTAAAATGGTTTCAGCCAACGCCATACCGACAGCGTTTCCGATACCTTGACCTAAGGGACCCGTAGTTGTTTCAACGCCGGGAGTATCTTGACATTCGGGATGTCCGGGAGTTTTGCTGTGCCATTGTCTGAAATTTTTAATATCGTTCATTGTTAAATCGTATCCGTATAAGTGTAACAAGCTGTATAATAGCATGCTTCCGTGTCCGCCGGATAACACAAAACGATCTCGATTAAACCATTCGGGATTTTTAGGGTTAAATTTTAAAAATTCTTGAAATAATACACTTGCAACATCAGCCATACCCAAAGGTAATCCGGGATGTCCTGAATTTGCTTTTTGAATGGCATCAACAGATAATGCTCGTATTGTATTTGCAGTTTTTCTTAATAAATCAGTATTCATAATGTTTATATATTTTTTACAAATGTAAATCTTTCGTAATAAAAATCAGAACTTAAATTGAAAATATTAAACATAAAAAAAAGGCTGTTAATTAAGCAGCCTATTTCTATAATATTTTTTTGATTCTACCAACCGTCATTATACTCTCTTTGATATCCGTCCCAATTATCGTAATGATTACTTGAACCGGAATTTCTTATGTAATCATCTAATTCCCGAATACTGCTGCTGAATGTTAAGGCATCGTTAACCAGATAGTAATTATTTTTATCGATACAATATCCGTATGAAAATTTTGCTAATTTCAATTTATTTGATTCAAAGCTAAACATCATTAATATTCTGTATATTTGATTTGCTCTGACTGTATGTGATGATATGGCTTGTTGAGCTATTCTTATTTTATCACTTTCAAAACTTGCCAATCGAAGAGAGTTTTCTAATCTGGGCAAATCTAACAAGGGCTTATTATAATATCCGTCATTATAATAATTGTTGTATCCGTCATCATATCTTCCGTTATTATAATCATTATCATGTCTGATTGTTTCGGTACGAATTATTTCTAACCTTCCGAATTTATTTATTTTGGCATGAACAATTGTTCGGGGAGGTATATTAATACTTCCGTTATAAATTACATGTTCAGAAGAATAACGGTCTCTTTTTTGTTTAATAACTATTCTGTGAGAACCGGGTTGAATGTCTGATAATGAAAAAAAAGCAGTCGGATAGTCATAAATTTTTCTGTCAAAAATTACGATAAACATTGAGTTATCGTATATCCTTAATTTTAATTCAGAAGAATTAGTATAGGTTTCATGACGCAATTGTGCGTTTATTTGTTTCGGAAGAACTAAAATTATTCCGAAAATTACGAATGTGAAAATTAAGTTTTTCATAGCTTTCCTTTTTTAGTTTGATTTATTTTAATATAAAATCAATTCGTATGCCGGAAAAAATCAAAATATAGTATCCTTTGTCGTTTGATATAAGGTATCATTTAAAAACTGTTCAGTAGTATCTGATTCTGAATAATTTACATTAATAGACACGGCTTGTTCCAATTTAAAAATTTCTTTTATTTTGTCTTCTAATTGAGTAACATCCATTAATCCTTCTTCAACTTTATAGGTATTATTCTCCGAATAAAATATTTGCCCGATGAAGTAACCGTCAGCTTTTCTGTTAAAAATCGTAGTATCATTAGTTTCTGAAATAAATGCTATAACAGGTTTATTTGTTCTGATTGCATAAATATTATTTTTATTTAGTGTTTCAACCGCTGTTTTACTCAGTAAAGTAAATTTTTTAAATAAAACATCAAATTCCCATTTAACATTTGTTTCGGAACTTATCAGATAGTTTTCATATTCTCTGTCTGTCATATAAAAAAAACAAATTCCGAATTGATTTATGTATTCAATTTCGTTTGTATCTTCTTCAGTTAAGTTATTTTTATCAGGTTTTCTGACAGCATCTTTCTCTTTAATTTTCTTTACTTTTTTTTCAAATGATTTTTTTTCAGATTTTGATAAATCATTCTGAGATTGATTATTATCACAAGATGAGATTGATAAACAAGTTGTTAATACCGTTAAAAACAAATATTTAAGCATTTTTTAAATCAGAAAATTATATAACAAATTTAAATCTATTTTTTGGTATTAAAAAATCAGAAATACATAATATCAGAATATTTTGATAAAAGCTTAATCTGAATATATTTCTCTGTTTTGGATATAATCTTCCCATTTTTTTAGGAGTAATTTAAAATTTTCGGGTAATTCAGCAGTAAAAGAGAGTGTTTCATTTGTTACCGGATGAATAAATTCAATGTTTTGGGCGTGTAATGCTTGTGCAGGCATTAATTTAAAACAGTTATGAATGAATTGTTTATATTTTGTATATTTTGTTCCTCGCAAAATTTCTGTTCCTCCGTATTCTGTATCTCCAAAAATAGGATGACCTAAATATTTTAAATGAACTCTTATTTGATGTGTTCGCCCGGTTTCAAGAATACATTCAACCAAACTGACATATCCGTAATCTTTTAATACTTTGTAATGTGTTACTGCATGTTTACCGTAATCTCCTTCCGGAAAAACATGCATCAATTTTCTGTTTTGCAGGTGTCTGCCGATATTTCCAACAATAGTTCCGTTATTTTCCTTAGGAATTCCCCAAACTAATGCTAAATATTTTTTTTCGGGTACACGATTAAAAAACTGTTTGGAAAGATTAGTTAAAGCTTCATCATTTTTAGCAATAACCATAACTCCTGATGTATTTTTATCCAATCGATGCACTAATCCGGCTCTTTGATTTTCTGAATTGAATAAGTCGAGCCCTTTTAAATGATACATCAACGCATTTACTAATGTTCCTTGTTCATTTCCGAATGCCGGATGAACAACCATATCGGCAGACTTGTTGATTATTAAAATATGCTCGTCTTCATAAAGAATTTTCAAGGGAATATTTTCAGGAATTAATTCTGTTTTTTCCGGTTTATAATAGGTCATTAACTGAATAATGTCGCCCGGTTTAACTTTATAATTTGATTTTACTTCAATACCGTTAACTAATAGGTAACCTTGCTCTGCTGCAGTTTGAATTTTGGTTCGCGATGCATTTTCAATTTTATCGACTAAAAATTTATCAATGCGCAAAGGTTTTTGACCTTTATCGGCAATAAATTTATGTAATTCAAATTTCTCTGTTTTATCTTCCATTGTAACTTATTAAAATTGAATATCTTCAATAAATTGCCAAATTCCTTTTTCATATTTCAAGCCGTCAAAACTTAAATCAGGTCCGTAATAACTATAAGAATTTACTAATTCCGGTTTCGAAGGTGATAAATGATCCCAAAAAATTAAATCATTTTTTTTGTCATATTTTAAATTCATACTTAATCGCTCTCCGTACTCAAAAACAAATCTTGATATTTTTTTTCCGTTGACTTCAAAAATCGGTTTTCCGAATACGATTTCATCATCTTCATTAATAAATAAATTATCAATAATTTTTTTATTTGTAAAATCATCATTTGCATTCCACCCCAATAAAACGTAGTATTTGGCTCTTTTAATTTTTTTTTCAATTAAATTATAGTATTGAGCACCATACCAATTATTTGGATATATGATATTTTCGGAAATACCTGTAATTATTTCAGTATTAAAATTTAAAGGTTCCAAATAAAATTTTCCTCTGTTTTTTATAAAATAGTTTATAAATCCGTAATATTTTATTTTTTCTGAAAATTTTTTAACTGACCAGGTATAAACGATTAGCTTCTTATCAGAAGAAGCTGCAATACTTAAATTCTTAATTTTAACTGTATCAAAATAATTTAAATTATTACTTATAAATTCTGTCTCAAATAATTTTAATATTTTAGAATTAACAATTTCGGTAACAGAATCATTTTCTGATGAATATAGCTTGTTAAATAATTCTTTGAATGAGGTGTTTTCTTGTGCATTCAAGTTCAGAAAAAACAATAGATTAAGAAAAAATATCAGCTTAATTTTATAATACATCTGTTAATTAATTTTTAAGAGTAACCTTTTACATCCGTTTGCGTTATAATATTGTTACAAAATTAGCTTAATAAGGCATTAAAACAAATGCTTTTTTATAAATTTGACGTTTATTTTAAAATCAATATTTTGAAAAAATTATATTTTATTCTTATTACCTTGTTCTTCTACGAGGCATTGCTTTCTCAAAAAATTATAGAAGTTACCGGACAAATAGTAAATGAAAAAGATAATACACCGATACATTATGCGAGTGTTTACAATATTAAAAAGTCAAAAAATTATTCTTGTGATTCATTAGGTTTTTTCCATGTTACAATGCTTTCAAATGATATTCTCAGAATTAATGCATTAGGATTTGAAAGGCAATATTTTTCGTTAATGAATGACAGTTTAATTAATATCGGTAATATTTATGTTATCAAATTAAAAGAGAAAACATATAAAATTGCTAATATTGATATATATGCTGCCAGATGGAAGGATTTTGAATTTGAATTTTCACATACAGAAACTGAAAAACAAGAATTGAAAGATCGAATTGAAAAATGGTTTTACAGTTTAATTGATCCGAAAGAGTTAGCATTATTAACTGCTTCTACGGCAATCGGAATTCCTATTAATTATAAAACAAAAATTGAGAAGCAACATATAAAAGTAAAGGAACTTGAGCGTGAAGAAATTGAAAACGACATAATTGAAAGTAAATACAACCCATTATTGGTTTCTGAAATTACCGGATTAAATATGCCGGAAACGCTTAAGTTTATGAAATTTTGTAATTTCAGCAGACCGTTTTTAATCAATGCAACCGAATACGATTTAATTATTAATATAAAAACTCAATTTGAACGCTATTATTTAATTAAACATCGATAAATTTTTAGTTTTATATTTTCCGTATTTTATCCCTTTATTAAAAACTGATTTATTTTAAAAAAAAAATATATTTTCAGATTACTGTATATAATTTTTTCATATTTTTATAGTTTAAAAAATATTAAATTTAAAAATGATGAAAAAAGCAGCATTCTTTTTTATACTCTTAATTAACTACTCTTTATTTATTTCTGCTCAAACAACCGGTTGTGTGTATGGTGATTGTGATAACGGCTACGGAAAATATGTTTGGGAAAACGGAGATGAATATATCGGAGATTGGGTTGATAACCAACAAGAAGGAAACGGTACGTTTTATTTTAAAACCGGAAGCAAATATGTAGGAGAATATAAAAGCGGTACGCGTTGGGGCACAGGAACTTATACTTGGAGTACAGGAGAAAAACATACAGGACAATGGATGAGTGACAGCCAACACGGAGAAGGCTCTTATTATGATTCATACGGAAACGTAACGGTCGGAGTTTGGAAAGACGGGACTTATCAAGGAAAAATAGGTGAAATTTCCGGTTGTATATTCGGAGATTGTTCTGACGGATACGGTACTTATGTATGGACCAGCGGCGAAAAATATACCGGAAATTGGGTACTAGACAAAAGAAAAGGACAAGGTACCAACTATTTTGCAGGCGGCGATAGATATGAAGGAGAATGGTTAAATGATTTAAGAAACGGTTACGGTACGAATTATTATCTTGACGGAACTTCAAAGTCAGGAATGTGGGAAAACGACAAATATACCGGAACCGGTGAAAATAATTACGGTTGCATTTCAGGGAACTGTACAGACGGATACGGAATTTATACATGGCAATCCGGAGAACGTTATGAAGGTTATTGGGGCTATGATAAAACTGACGGAATCTCTAAACGGAACGGATACGGAACAAATCATTTTTCTAACGGAGCAACTTACACAGGAACATGGAATATGGATTTGAAAGACGGATACGGAACATACTATTATCACCCTGAATCTGAATATAAAAGCTATATCGGCGATTATATATTGGATAAAATGACCGGAAACGGAAACTTTGAATACAGAAATGGTCAAAAATACGTAGGTGTTCTATACAATAATTACTTTCACGGTGAAGGAACAATGTATTATGCAGACGGAACTACCGAATCGGGAACATGGGAAAATGATAAGCTGATTAAGAAAAGTGTTAAAACCGGTTGTGTATCAGGTAATTGTGTAAACGGATTCGGAACTTACGTTTCCGAAAGCGGTGATAAATATATCGGAACATATAAAAACAGTGCTTACAGCGGCAGAGGAACCTATACTTTTGCCAATGGTGAAACCTACGAAGGAGAATTTCAATCAGGTACATATAACGGTCAAGGAACATATAAATTTAATTCAGGAACAAAATATGTCGGTGAATTTAAAAATGGTGAGTATAACGGAATAGGAACTGTTTTTTATTCAGACGGAACTACAAAATCAGGTCTTTGGGAAAATAATGAATATAAAGGAACCGGCAAAAACACTACAACTTTAGCAAAAGTTACATGGTTAACACCTGAATATTACACAACAACATCTGACCAAAAATCAATTGAGGTAAAAATTTGTATTAAATCAGCCGGTGAATTACAAAATGTTCAATTTTATGTAAACGGAAATTTAAAAGTTAATAATGCCACAAGAGGTTATACAGTTGTAAACACGGATTGTGATTATACAATTAACAGAAGCATTCCATTAGATGAAGGAAAAAATACTTTAACTGTAAAAGTTACAAATACTGCCGGTGAAACAACATCTGAAGCCCGTATAATAAATATGAAATCAAAAGAAGTTACTTCTGACGAAAAGCGTTTGGCACTCGTTATAGGTAACGGCGAATATTTAATGTCTCCTCTGAGAAATCCGCCTAATGATGCAAATGTTATTGCTGACGAACTAAAACAACTCGGATTTGAAGTAATGGTTTATACAAATTTAAGCCAAAATGATATGAAAACCAGAATCAGAGAGTTTGGTGATAAATTATCTGCACAAAAAGGAGTCGGTTTATTTTACTATGCAGGACACGGTATGCAACTTAACGGAGAAAATTATATTGTACCCGTTAGTGCTGTTATAAATAAAGAACAAGATGTTGAATTAGAAGCTGTTAACCTTAAAAGAATTTTGGGTGAAATGGATTATGCAGAAAACGACCTGAATATTATTATTCTCGATGCGTGCAGAAATAACCCTTTTGCTCGAAGCTTTCGTTCGGGAGGTGAAAACGGATATGCATCCGTAAGTGCCCCCAAAGGAACCTATATCGCATTTGCAACTGCACCCGGGTCAGTAGCTTCTGACGGAGCCGGAGACAACGGATTGTACACTCAAGAATTAGTAAAAGCGTTAAAAAACCCCGGGTTAAAAATTGAAGACGTATTTAAACAAGTCAGAGGTAGTGTTTATAAAATTTCAAATCAAGAACAACTTACTTGGGAAAATTCATCAATTTTCGGCGACTTTTATTTTAAACGTTAATCTTTTTAATTATTGAAATTTATTCCTAACTAAAATTCAATTAATCATACTGATAAAATCAACTGACAAAAAATACTTAATTGTTAAATTTTAAACTGATGAAAAAACTATCTATATTAATCCTTATCTTATTTCTGACAATAGTTCAAATTAGTTTTTCACAAGAATTCGGAACAGGACTGAACTTTAATGATTCCAAATACGAAAATGTTCAGAAAAAAGCCGTTTTAACAAGAAGCTTATATACAGAACTTCCAAAATATTTTTCACTTAAAAAATTTGCCCCTACGCCAAAAAGCCAAGGGCAATACGGAACATGTGTCGGATGGTCAACCGCATATGCGGGAATGACAATTTTAGAATCTGTACACGAAAATCGAACAGATGTTTCAGAAACTACAACAAATACATTTTCTCCCGGATTTATTTATAAACAAATAAAAACCGATACGGATAATGATTGTAAACTGGGCTCATCAATTGATGACGCTTTGAATATTATGAAAACAAAAGGCGTATGTAAATATGATGAATTATCCGAAGTAAACTGTCCGCTTTATTTACCTTCTGACCTGTTTACAAAAGCTTCGTCATATAAAATTACAGATTATGCTAAAATTTTCGGAATGTTTGATTCAAAAGAATTTAAAATTTCAGCCGTTAAAAAAAGCTTATCTGAAAAAAATCCTGTAATAATAGGTATGAACACACCTCAATCGTTCTATTACACAAAAGATACATGGATTCCGACAGAAAGCAGCAGTTTAACCTACGGCGGACATGCAATGTGTGTAATCGGCTATGATGATAACAGAAACGGTGGTTCTTTTGAAATAATGAACAGCTGGGGAGAACAATGGGGCAATGACGGTTTTATTTGGATTAAATATGATGATTTTCATAATTTTGTAAAATACGCCTATGAAATGATTAAGTTCAAATCTGATAAAATTAATGAATTATACAGTTTTGCAGGCAGCGTTGATTTTATTAAGACTGACGGAACAATTAGTGAAATGAATTATGAAAACGGTATCTATAAAAATAGTGATAACTATCGTTCCGGAACGAAATTCAGATTATTAATGTCAAACTCAGAACCGGCATACGTATATGCTTTCGGTTTTGATGCCACATTAAAAACATTTACAATATTTCCGCACGAACCCGGTATTTCAGCCGCTTTAAATTACACCCAAAATAGTGTGGCTATACCTGATGAGGATCATTTCATTCAAACTGATAATACCTTGGGAAAAGACTATTTATGTGTTCTGTTTTCAAAAGAACAATTAAATATTGAAGATATTAAAACAAGAATTGAACAAACAGATGGTTCATTTAAAGAACGCGTAAAGTTTGTTTTAAACGATGTTATAATTCCGGATTATACAATATCATTTCATCAAAAAAAAATAGCATTTAGTGTAAAAAATTCATCAAAAAAAGTCGCCGCATTAATAATTGAAACCGAGCATATTGAATAAATAACTCATTTTAAGATGTTTAACATAAAAGTAATCAATTAATACGACTTATTCAATATTTTATTAATAAAAAAAATATTTGTAAATTTGTCTAAATATTTATGATTTCAGCAAACTGATGACAAAATCATCCTTTACAGAAAATGAGAATAATTTAGCATATCAACTTTTTGAAAGTATGCAAGGCAGTACAATGGAGTACTCTTATAGAGGATGTTTTACGACAAAAATAACAGATACTATTTTAACCCTAACCGAATCTAACCTTCAATCAGAGCATGTCGAAAAAAAATTACGAAAAAGAGTTTTTTTTATTATTGTTGAAGGTTTACAAAACATTACTCGTCATCAAAGTGAAAGCGATTCAGACGAATTATCAACTTATCCGGGTTTATTTGTCGTTCAATACAAACCCGACGGCTATTATATTACGACCGGAAACTTAATCAAAGCATCACACGAAAGTAAAATAAAAAATCAAATTGATAAAATTAATCAATTGGGAACTGAAGAACTCAAAAAATATTCATTAGAACGATTAGATGAAGGAGAATTTTCTGAAAAAGGAGGTGCAGGTTTAGGATTAATTGAAATAGCAAGAAAATCAGAGAATAAACTATTTTACGAGTTTAAAAAAATAAATGATGATTATTTATTTTTTTATATGCATACAAAAATTCTTGATATCGGAAATAAAAATGAACGCAATTACAAAAATGAAAAAGAATACATCGGAAGTATTATAAAACATCATAAAATACTTGAAACACAAAACATTTTATTAAGCTTCATCGGTGCATTTACACAAGATACATTGGTCAATTTATTATCTATTACAGAACACCAATTGAAAGGTACGGTAATTTTAAAAATGAACGTTTTTAATATTATGGTTGAAGTCCTGCAAAATATTGTAAACCATGCTGATAAATACGATTATAACGGAATTTTCGGTAAACATGCAATATTTTTTATCCGAGATACCAATGACAAACTCATTTTTACATCAGGAAATTACATTCATACATCTAAAATTGACATATTTAAAGACCGATTACATACCGTAAACATACAAACACAAGAACAACTGGCTGAATCTTACAATGAAAATTTATTGAATTTTGATAATAAACCTGATGAAAATCCCGGTTTAGGACTTATTGACATTAAAATGAGGACTAAAACTCCTTTTATTTTTGATTTTTTCAAAATTAATGACACTTTTTCATTTTTTACACTTAAAATATATATAAACAAAATGAAAGACGGAATAGAAAAATACATTATTCAAGAAGATGATGATACCCCCGAAATAATTCTTGACCCAAAAGAAGGTACCATACACTTTAAAGGAAAATCAATACCTGAAAATGCTGTCAGCTTCTATAAACCTATTATAGATTGGTTAAACATTTATAAAGAAAAACCGGCTCAAAATACTAAAGTAACAATTGAGTTCGATTATTATAACACTGCTACAGACAGGCAATTAGTTAAAATTCTTTTAATATTAGAAGAAATATCCAAAAATCACATAGTAAACGTTTTTTGGTATTACAACACCGGCGATATAAGCATGCTGAACGACGGTAATAAATTCAAAGAGCTTATTGATTTGAATGTTGAAATAATTGAGCTTCTTGACGAAGAATTTGATAATTAAAACATAAACCTTTGTTTTAAATTAATTTTATCAATATGTACAGTAATTTTTCGGATTACAAAGTTCGAATATTGAAAGAAACATATCTTTATAACGATATTCAATATCCTCAAACTGCATTTGTCGAATTTTATAATAAAAACAATGAACTAATTGCTTCTGAAAAGTTTGCATTTATTGATAATTCCTTTATATTAGAGCATATCAGGGTTTATGGCGAAATTCAACTTGAACATTCTTTTATCGAAAATTTCGATTTATCATTACTAAGAGAAAATCTTGAGGGAAAAAAATTGATTCTGAATAACTTTTCAGCAGCAAATTGCATTTTTAATAATCCTGACAGCATAATTGATTTTTCAAATGTTTTATTTGATTCCGATACCATTAATTTTGAAAATACAATTTTTAATTGCAAAAAACTTAATTTTTCAAACAGCAGTTTTTTTGCAAAAGAAACAGATTTTAGCAATACATTCTTTAAAACAGAACTGGTAAATTTTTCTAAAACGTTTTTTTCAGACGGAGACGTCAATTTTAAAAATGCAATTTTTTCTGAAGGCAATAAAGACTTCCAAAACATTCAATTTCAACACGGTAAAGTTATATTTATTAATGTTGATTTTAATGACGGCGATGTTTTATTTACAGATACAAATTTCAACAGCGGAATCAATTCCTTTAAAATTGCCAATTTCGGTGACGGACGAGTCGATTTTTCAAGAGTCTTATTCGGACCGGACGAAACCTCATTTGAAAAAACCAATTTCGGAGACGGCGACATATCGTTCCGGTCAGCAAATTTCGAAAACGGAAAACTTAGTTTTACAAGTTCAATATTCGGTACAGGAAAAAAATCTTTCATAAATACTTACTTCGGAAATGCCAATATTTACTTTAAAAATTCATACTTCGGAAACGGTGGCATTTCATTCCGATTAGCTGAATTCGGTAACGGAATCGTCGATTTCCATTACTCAGAATTCGGAAAATGTAACATTCAATTTGACAGAACCCTGTTTTTAAACGGAGAAATTAATTTTAAAGCAGTTAATTTCGGTAACACTAAAATAAGCTTCAGTAAAACATTTTTCGGCGAAGGAGATGTTATTTTTGAAGGTGCAGCACTTATAGGTGAACTTACAATTAAAGATTCAGTTCTGGGAAAAGGAGAATTTAATTTCACCGAAGCAAATTTTGCTGATGCCGACGTGTTTATAAATAATGTAGATTTCGGTATCGGTAAAATATCATTTAATAAATCTAGTTTCAGAACACTTTCATTTAAAGGCTCACAATTAGATAATTACTTTAATTTGCAAATTGCCGGCTGTGAATCCCTTGATTTATCACATACAGTTGTAAAAGATATTTTAGATATTAACCCGCCTGATTTTGACCCTGAAATTAAATCAATTAATTTGTCTGGAATGAGATTATTAGGAAGAATATACATTGATTGGAGACGTGCAAATATTAAAGAACTAATTTATAATCAAGATAATACATTTAGAAATAAAGAAGAACAATTCAGAATATTAAAAGAAAACTATAACGCTACCGGCCAATATTCATATGAAGATGAAGCGTATGTCGAATTTAAACGAACAGAAGCCTTAGCCCATTTAAAAGAAGACATCGTGAAAGAACCAAAAATGCTGCCCATACATTATCTGAAATACGCTTTTAAGTGGTTAATATTCGATAAAATGGGAAAATTTGCAACCGACCCGCTTCGTGTGCTTCTGACAATGTTGATAACCTATTTATTGTTTACATTTATATACATCATTTTCGGCGAATACGGCGATACACATATCATCTCATCTCTTTTTCCTCCTGATGACCCAAGAGTTCTCGGTTTATACGGAAAAGCTTTTTACCATAGTGCAATTACATTTTTAACCATCGGTTACGGAGATTATTATCCACATGGTGTAAACCGCTGGATTTCTTCAATTGAGGGATTTGTCGGACTTTTTTTAATGTCCTACTTTACAGTTGCATTTGTGCGAAAAATATTAAGATAAAAAACTTAATTCATTTGTAAATAATGATTTCCGAAAAAAAATACTACGACAGAGAATTAAGCTGGTTATCATTTAACAAGCTGGTTTTAGAACAAATAAAAGACAAAACACTTCCGTTGTTTGAACGAATTAAGTTCTTAGCAATTTACTCATCAAATTTAGACGAATTCTATCGTGTACGCGTAGCCTATTATCGCAGCTTACTCGATATCCCTGAAAAAAGTCGTAAAGACTTAGATTATAATCCGGTAACAGTTCTAAGAAATATAAAGAAAGAAGTTATTAATCAACAAAAAGATTATGAAAACGTATTTTACAAAAGCATAATTCCTGAATTAAGTCAAAATGGAATTACTTTTTATAAAAATCAAAAATTAAATGCTAAACATATAGATTTCATTAAAGATTACTTTTCCAAAGATTTATTTCCCGAAATACAACCGGTTCTTCTGTCAAGTTCAGGAGCCGTTCTATCATTTCTAAAAGACAATGTAATCTATTTAGCAATCAAGATGGAAAGAAAAAACCGTCCGGATTCATACAAAACAAGATATGCAGTCATTCAGGTTCCGTCAATTACATTAGGACGTTTTGTTAAATTGCCTCCATATAAAAACAATCATTTTTATATGTTTCTTGAAGATATGATACGTATTCATCTGAGCTCCATTTTTCCGGGCTACGAAATTATATCCTCACATAGCATTAAATTATCCAGAAACGCTGATTTAATGATTGATGATGAATTTACCGGTAATTTTCTGGCAAAACTAAAAAAATCACTGAACCAAAGAAAAACCGGATTTCCTGCACGATTTTTATATGACCGAAAAACACCCAAAGATTTATTGAATGTATTAAAATTAGCTTTTAATTTAACTGAAAAAGATTATGTACCCTTTGGCAGATATTTAAGTTTAAGCGATTTTTTTTCGTTTAGAAATCCATTGAGCCCTCAATTGGAGTTAGAACCTTTAAAGCCTCTGAAACATCCTGTTTTCGAACAATACGACTCAATTTTTGATGCCGTTGATAAATCAGATATTTTACTTCACTTTCCATATCAAACCTACGATTATGTTTTAAAATTTTTCAATGAAGCAGCCATCGACCCACACGTTGAAGAAATAAAAACAACACAATACCGTGTTGCAACCAACTCGGCTATTGTTAACTCGCTGATAACGGCTGTCAGAAACGGAAAAGAAGTTACTGTTTTTGTTGAAGTGAAAGCGCGTTTTGACGAAGAAGCAAACATAAAATTTGCAGATAAAATGAGAGCAGCCGGAATTCACGTTTTAGACGGTATTCCGGGTTTAAAAGTTCATGCAAAAGCAGCATTGGTAACTAAAAAATCAACAAAAAAATATAAAGCAAAATCATATGCTTTTTTAAGCACCGGAAATTTTAATGAAAAAACAGCTACACAATATTCTGATGAAGGATTTTTTACTTCAGATAAGTCTATAATAAAAGATATTCAAAAACTGTTTTATTACTTAGATAACCCTGTTGATAAATTCAAATTTAAGGAGATTTTAGTACCTCGTTTTAACATGATAGAGGTATTTAAACAAAAAATTAAACAAGAAGTTACAAATGTAAACAATGGTTTAAAAGGGTATTTACTATTTAAAATTAACGGTATAAGTGATACCGAATTGATAGATATGTTATATGATGCATCTCAGTCAAATGTTAAAATAGATTTAATTGTGCGGGGAATTTGTCGGTTAAAACCCGATATGCCATACAGTAAAAATATTCAAATTACCCGTATTGTTGATCGTTTTCTGGAACATTCACGAATTTATGCCTTTTATAACAACGGAAATTGGGAAGTTTATATTTCATCGGCTGATTTACTTACCAGAAATGTCAGAAGACGTGTAGAAACGTTAATTCCTATTTTTGATAAAACAATTATTCAGGAACTCATTGATATTTTAATGATACAGTTAAAAGATAATACAAAAGGCAAAATTTTAAACTCTGAAACAGAAAATATTGATAAATTCAGAGCAGAACAGGAACCTGAATATCGTGCTCAAATTGACACCTATAAATACTTAGCCGAAAAGTACGAAAAACAGTAAACCCTCATAAATATCAAAATATCAATTAGCTTCCTCTGAAAGAATAAATAAATTTTTTTAAATACCTTAAATCCGCAAGTCAAGGTGCGAATATGTTAATAAATAACATGTAATCATAATTTATACTTCACGCTATAAAAAAAATACTTTTAGTGAAGGCCTCGCCGTTCGCACTTTGACTATCAGGCAATTAAAAGCAGATTTACGAAATTCAAGGAAATACACAATCAAAGTATGTTTTAAGACGATAAATCATAGGCTTCATTTCTGCAAATCCTTATAAAAAAGCAACAAATAATATGTTACATATGTAACCTATTGAGATGTTTTACGAAACTACACATATTTTTAATTATAATATATTTTTAATAACCTTATTATCAGTTATTTATATTCTTTAAATAAACTAATACATGAAATAAATTTAAGAAAAACATTGAAATTTTAAATAAATATCTAATATTAATAATGTTATATTGTTTATAATCTGTTATTTACAATGTTTATCTAAATGTATATTTTATTATTAAACCAAATCTGTTTTAAAGTGAATTATATATTTCAATAAGCATTAGTTATACATGTAACATCTATAATAGTAAAATTACATAACATATTAATCAATGTTATTGATTTAACTCATATTTTCTTATATCTGATATAGTGTTTTTGTTTTGGTAATTATGTTAATTATGAGAATGTCCTGTTCCCGTTAAGATAATAACAAAAAATTATGTCATTATTATTTAAACCTTAGTCTTAGTGATTAAACCTAAGTAGATAATGGTATTGAAATAAAATTAACCTTACTGCCTTATTATTAACATTTATACTATTAGTTGATAACTCTTAACTAAGGATTTGTAACGGAATAAGATGCTTAAAATTGACGCTGTTATTTTGTTATTTTTGAAGGCTCAAAATTGCAGCTGACAGCTTGCGTTTATTTGCAAAATTTTAAACGCAGAAAAAGGGCAAAAACAAGTCAAAATATATATGTTATTTAGATACAAATCCTTAATGACACAGATAAATTAATTTCAATTCACTCATCAAAAATTACCGATTGTTCGTATAGTTACATACGTAACTTATAGATGTTTACATATGTAATATATTTATGTTTATTTGTGTAACTTAATTAAATTACTTATCTTTACATTTCTAACATCTGAATTAGATATATTTATTATGAAAAACAGAATTAAACAAATTATTGAACAAGAGCATATTACATATAGTAAACTAGCTGATATTCTTCAAATTCAGAGATCCGGAATTTCTCATATTTTAAACGGCAGAAACAAACCGAGTTTAGAATTTATTCAGAAAATTTTAGAATCATTTCCATACATTAATTCAGATTGGTTATTATTCGGAACAGAACCTATGCGTAAAACTACTTCTGATAATCAAAAAAAAATATTATTTGAAAATGATGACACAGTGATAAGCGATTTTTCAAAAACAGAGATTAAATATAACAACCAAAAATCAGCTGATTCTTTTGAACATGTACCAACTGATAAAAAACCGTTCAATTCTCAAAGAGATAAAAAAATTGAGCGTGTAGTCATTTTTTATTCTGATAAAACATTTTCTGAATACATCCCTGAATAAACTTTTAATAAAAAATATTTATTTTCTTAATTTAATATAATTTTGAGCAATTGATTAAATAGAATGCTTGACAAAGTACAAAAATATATTTCTGAAAATTCTCTTTTTACAAAAAAAGATAAATTATTAGTCGGTTTGAGCGGCGGCAGCGACTCCGTTACTCTTTGTTATACATTAAAGCAATTAGGCTATAATTTTAGTGTTGCTCATTGCAATTTTAAATTAAGAGCCAAAGATTCAGATGACGATGAGAAATTTGTAATTAATCTTTCGCAAAAGCTTAATATTAAATGTTATATAACTCATTTTAATACAACTGAATATGCATCGGTAAATAAATATTCAATTGAACAAGCTGCGAGAAAACTGCGTTACAATTGGTTTGAAGAAATACGCAGCAAACATTCGTATAATTACATATTAACGGCTCATCATTCTGACGATAAAATAGAAAGCTTTTTTTTGAACCTCACTGCCGGAACCGGCATTAAAGGTATGAGAAGCATTAAACCAAAAAACGGTAATGTTATACGGCCTTTTTTGTGCATCAACAGCTCCGAAATAAAAGAATGGTGCAAACAAAATCATATAAAATACAGAACGGACAAAACGAATAAGGACATTAATTTTAAACGCAATTTTATCAGACATAAAATAATTTCTTTATTTGAAAAATTGAATCCTTCGTTTTCAAATACTATGCAAAATAATTTTTTGATATATAATGATTTAGAGCAAATATATCAACAATTTATTGAAACTGCCATACCTAAAATTGTAAACAGTTCTGAAAAACAAATCAGAATAAGTATTGATAATTTATTAAATATGCCCGCATCAAGAAGCATTCTGTTTGAAATACTTTCGACCTACGGATTTAATCCGTCGCAAGTTAATCAAATACATTCAGAAATAAGGCATTTGCAAACAGGAAAAACATTTTTTTCCGAAGATTATTGCATTGTGAAAAACAGAAATGATTTAATTTTAGAGCAAATAAGGCAGGAACAAAGTACGCCGGTTATTCTTTCCGAACATCTTCGCTCAATCTCCTACCCTATTTCTTTATATATTGAATATCAAGAATATACAGCTAATTTCAAATTTGAAAACAATAAAAACATTGCATATTTTGATGCCGATAAGATTTCATTTCCTTTATTAATCAGAAACAAACAACAGGGCGATTACTTTTATCCTTTCGGAATGAAGGGGAAAAAACTTATAAGTGATTACTATACAGACATTAAGTTAAGTTTATTTGAAAAAGAAAAAACCTTTTTATTGGTTTCAGCCGAAGAAATTATTTGGGTAATCGGCTATCGCACAGACAATCGTTTTAAAGTGAGCAAAAACACACAAACGATTTTAAAGATTAGCTGTAACAGCGTTTAAAACGGTTTCAATATCAGCATCAGCATTTACCGTAATTTGTGCTTTTTCGTAATATTTCACTCTGTTAATTAACAAGTTGCTTAAATAAATTTCTAAATCGTTTTCAATATACGGAATTAACATCGGTCTTTTATACGGATTTTGTTTTATTCGTTTTACCAACAATTCTGTTTTTGCCTTTAAATAAACAGTAATACCCAAATTATTCAGTTTTGTAATATGTTCATCAGAGCATGCAAATCCGCCGCCTGTGGCAAAAACTGCATTCTTATAACCGTTCAGTTGTTGAATTAATGTGTGTTCTTCATTTCTGAATTTCTCTTCTCCGAAATATCTAAATATTTCATTAACAGGCATTTTCATCGCATTTTCAATATATAAATCCGTATCAATATATTGAAAATGCAATTTGCTTGCTAAACGAAAGCCAAGTGCTGATTTCCCGCTTCCGGGCATACCTATTAAAAAAATTCTCATAAAAAAAGAAACCCGCAAGCATAACTTACGGGTTGAAACTTCCTGTTGTTTTGTTATTTTTGAATATTAACTTTGTCGGTTCTTGTTTTTCCGTCTTTTGTTCTTAACTTAACAATGTATGTGCCGCTTGCACCCGAAACATTAATAATATTGTATGCTCCGCTTAAATATTGGTCAATTATTGTTCTTCCCGTTATATCAAATATTTGAACATTTGCATTAAGTAAATTTAACGAGCTGACCGTGATGTAAACATTATTTCCGTTCGACCAAACATTTGAAGAATATTCTATGTTATCATTATTCGGCAATTCATCTTCAACACCGCTGCCTTGCGAACTGTAAAATAGATAAAAACGTGTTCTGTTGTCGGCTCCGTCAAAAGAAAATGAATATTCTGTTCCTTCTTCAAGTATAATTTCTTTATCTAATTCGGTATCAACTAATTTGACCTCTGTACCTGCATCAAAATTAAATTCAGCAACTTCAATGGTAAATTTTCCTGCTTCACCGGTTTTAAATCCCAGAGGAATGCTTGTTCCTACGGAAGAAATCGGCAAAGAGTTAATAGCCAAAGGATATTCAACGGTTTCGGTTGTTAATGAATAAATCATAGGGACTGCTTCATTATTGGAAAACATTTTAAATGCATCATATTGATAATCAAAATCGTTGATTGCTTCTTGTAAAAAACGAACTACAGTTTCATCTGCTTTTGAATTATTTTCGGTTTTTAAACGAATGAATTGTGTGTTGTATGATTTATTTTCGCTTTTCCACATGGTTTGATTGTTATGAACACGGTCAGCCTTTTCAAACGTAACACTCGGT
>DYOF01000009.1:41558-42641 GCA_020720665.1 Acetofilamentum sp.
ATCGCCATCCCAATAATAAACACATGTATTGATATTATTTAAACTTAATGCCGTGAAATCAACTGCACACGGATAGGGATTGCCGATAATATTCCATCCGTCAAAATAATTTCCTGCACCCCCACCATCATCATTTAATGTATAACTTACTGTCGGAGAATAACTTGCAGCATTATTAAGATTTGCGGGTGAACCTCCGAAATTAATATTCAATTCAATATCATTATATGTAACATAGCCTATTGCATTACCGCTTAAGGCAACCGCAGTGCCGTTATCAGCTACTTGTGTCCATGCATTGTATAATCCGTAAGTTGTAGAAGACCAATTTGAATAATTCGTATTAGGCGGGTCAACAGATGCATTATATGTTTCATTATAAGTGTATAAATTGGGGTTAAAAGCTGCGCCATATCCTTGGTCAAATAAGTCATCGGTAGCATTGTTAACAGGCATGCTCACATATTGATAACGTCCGCTTGTTTCAAAATGACGATCAACATATAATGCACCTGCTCCGCTAACGGTGCCGTTAGTTATTAATGAACCCGAAGGAGCCTCACCGTCAGCAGGAGAAGCTAATCTGAATGTTCCGCCTGCATTAACCGTCAAAGCGCCGTTAGTAGTTGCGGCACTGCCGGCTGCAAGTACCGTTGTTGAACCGGTACTTACCGTAACAGCTTCAAAATTAATAAAATTAGACATATCCGCCGCATTTGAAGTAATGGTTTGAGTACCCGTCGTACCGTTAAAAACAACTGTTCCGTCTGCATCGCTGTTAATAAACACATTGTTGGCAGCATTATTTGTAAAATTTCCTTCGACATACAAAGTTCCTTCTAAATCTATCGTGCCGTCTGTTGTATTGGTTTGGTTCATTTGGTTCAGATAGTTACCGTTATCAATATAAACATGCGTTCCGGAACTTATGCCTATAAATGCACCGCTGTTTACAATGCCTTGTGCATAGCCGAAAGAAAACATACTTACAGTAATTATAAGGGTTAAAAAAAGTTTTGTTTTCATAATATTTGTGTTTTATAAAAATTAAAATCCTCGAAATATAATTATAAATTTATAAAC
>DYOF01000208.1 GCA_020720665.1 Acetofilamentum sp.
ACACAAAGTTTTTCACAAGGTTCACAAGAAAAAATAGTGTCCTTTGTGAATTATGTGTGTACCCTGTGGTTAATATATTTAGTATTTTGTGTTGTATATTTATTTCAATTATTTTTTTCTACCCGCTGTAAACTTCATCTTGAGTAATTATAGCCAAGACCCAAGAAAAATCGCCGTTACTTATTTTTGTTCCGCAATATTCACAAATTCCGGCTTGCCCCATTTTGTCTGCCGGAGCACCACAATTAGGACAAGATGCTATATCATGAGAGTCTTTTTCAACACCGTTTCTTCGAATAAATGTCCAATATTCTGTGTAAGAACGCATTCGTTTATTTGAACCGCCTTTAACATTTCCTGATGCATCAGAAACATAATCTAATGAAGAAGCAAATATTCTTAATGTTATAGATTCATAAAATTTATCTGTTTCAATTTTCACTGTTTCAACAGCATTAATGTTGATATTTTCTAATTTATTAACTAAACCGGCTTGTTTAAATGCCTGCATCCAAAACATAAATGACTCATAAATTCTGTCGGTAAGCAAGCTGCGAACCAAATGTAAATTATTTGATGACCACGCCGAATATATTGCCATAAAATATTTTGATGCAATATTATATTTGAATTGCGTTTCCCACTGATTCCAATTTATTTTGTGTTGATTTGAAAAATCTGCAATAGCAGTGTTCAATCCGTATTGATAAACTGTAGGTAATTGAGTTCCGGTTTCAGGGGCATAATACCCTAAACCTTTTACAGAGAAAACCTCTTGTCTTATAATATTATGTTTTTTTACAAACCATTGAAATTCGCCGGTATGTATTTCGTTACCGCAACTGTTACATACGCCCGTATCGGTAAAATTTGCCGGAGCAGCACAAACAGGACAAACAATTTTTCTAAGTTTTTCAGGTTCAGAAGAAACTATACCGCTTTTTCTGTTTAAATACCATCGTTCAGTTACACTATATCGTGTTTTTTTATCTTTAATATTAACTGTATAATTAGCTTCAATATCAACAGAAATTCCTGTAACATGAGACAAAATGTTAATTTCACCGATACGCATACTTCCGATAACAATTTCGTTTACAGACTGCATATTTTTATATTGTGCTGATTTTTCAAGGTCAGATTTTTCAAAAAACGGACTTAAATTTTTAAATTCATCGGTGCCAAACCAACTGTAATACTTTTGATACAAGGAAGAAACAAAATCTAAAAATAAGACTTTTGAAAAATTCGGGTCAATTGATTTTAAACTTATTAAGTTATTCGAAAGTGCATGTGTTCGAGATACGGAAGCATCTATTCCGACAGAAGCGCTAATTGTTTCTTTTTCTTTTTTATTTCTGTTTTTTACAATTATTCTAATAACAATAATAGCAATTACTAAAGGTATTGATATTTCCGGAGGAAGTTCGGAAAAAATAAAATAGATTAAAAATTCGATACCGTCTCCGCCGCCGCCTCCGCCGCCGGAAGAACCACCGCCGCCGGAAAAAGAATGTCCGCCGCCGGGTCGTGCTTGAATTAATTCAATACCTAACGGACTGATTAATATCAGAACCGTTAAAATTACCGTTAGTAATATATATAATTGAGCTTTATTATTTTTCATCTGTCTAAATATTTGTAATTAATTAATATTCTGCAAATTAAATGTTTGTTGATATTTATTATACTTGATTTTTCCCGCAGATAG
>DYOF01000086.1 GCA_020720665.1 Acetofilamentum sp.
CAAATCATGTAATGTCGGAATTAAACTTTCAAAAATATTTTGTTTAAATCGTACATTACTTCTGTTTTTGTAACCCTCTACAAAACCATTTTTAGTTTTTAACAAAAAGTTTCTGTCATCAAATACTATTTTTTCTTCAATTATTTTTTCAGTATTTAATGCAATCCAAAATTGCCTTTGTTTATCTTTTTCTTCTGTTATGCCTTCAGGCTTATTCAATTTACCTAATTCAACAAAAATTTGAGGATCAAATTCGGTATTTACTAAAGGATAATTTCTAAGCCATGCTTCTTTTATATTAAGAATTTCTGACGACTCATTGTTTGAAAATGTTTTATTTATTTCAAGTTTATCTTCATACAGAACAATCCTATATTGTGAAATATTATCTGAATATTGCCGAGTTTTAATTGAGTTCATCTGATTTGTAAAATATAACTTTCAGTTATACAGTATGTTTAAATACAGTATTTACTTAGTTAATTCCAAAATTTTATGAAAAATATCAATATTTTGATATATTCCTGAAAACTTTTCAGAACCCGGGCCGAAGGCTAAAACAGGTATTAAAGATGTTGAATGTTCTTTTGATGCAAAACTCGGTTTTATCGTATTGTAATCTTTTCCGTCAGCAGCGAGGGTAAACCCACCGGTTTCATGGTCTGCTAAAACGATTACTAAGGTATTCTTATCTTTCTCGGCAAAATCGAGTGCAACGCCCACAGCTTTATCAAAATCAAGCATTTCTGCAATTAAGTATTCGGCATTATTATCATGTCCTGCCCAATCTATTTGTGAGCCTTCAACCATTAAAAAAAAGTTCTTCCCTTTTTCGGCAAAATACTCTAAGGCTAATTTTGTATATTCAGGTAAAAAATCTCCTCTGCCGTTTGTCATTTCAGGCATCGCTTTTTCTGCTAATAAAAATCCGTATTTTTTTTCTTGGTTTAAAGGTTTATTCTTATCATTATTTATTATAAATCCGTTATCACTTAGGGCTTTTAACACATCAACACTATCAACACGGTTTGAAAAAAATTGCATTCCGCCGCCTGCAAAAAAATCAATGTCAGAACTAACTAATTGTTGTGCGATTTCATTTTCCATTTTTCTTGATTTTACATGGGCATAAAAACATGCCGGAGTTGCATGTGTGATTGCAGAAGTGGAAATTACACCGGTGTTATATTTTTTTTCTGATAATAATTCTGTAATATTTTTCACTTTCAAAGTATCAGTATTCATACCTATTGTATTGTTATAGGTTTTTATACCGCAAGAAAATGCCGTTCCACCTGCTCCGGAATCGGTAATTATATCGGTTGCCGAGCTTGTATTTATTAAGCCTATTTCAGTAAATTTTGAAACAGCCGGAGTTTTATCTCCATAATAAAAAACAGAGGATAATTGTGATAAACCCATACCGTCTCCTATCAATAAAATGACATTGGGTTTTGTTGTTTTTTTTATTTTAATATTTTGCGAAAAAGCATCACAAGAGTTAAATAAAAAAAATAAAACGGTTAAACTGATTATTGTGTGTTTCATGTTTCTATATGTTTGTAAGTAATTAATATTCTGTAAATTTAATGTTTGAATATATTTCTGTGTCAGCGGGAGTGCAACTTAGAGACACACCCACGCTTTCTTAAAACAGGAACTCCGTTTTCAAATATTAAAGTCCGCAAGTTAGGGTGTTTGTAAAATAATAAACAGTGTTTTGTAATAATTTAACATAAATTTAACTTAAAAACTACTTTCATGGATGGCTTAATTGTTCTCGCCCTTACCGTATTTTAATACTTTTTCTGTAAGTTCTTTTGTGTGAAAATTTGTTTAGCTTCGCTGAGCCTTTCAGGGTTTACATATATGTTTCGGCTGTTAATTTTATACATTGTCAGCATCTTGCTTTTACTTTAAGTTTTTATTAAGCATTGATGGTTTTACATGCCCCCAATTTTCTCCTCGTTTTATCCTTGTTACCTGCATTTCACTAATACAAAACAATTTCGCAATTGTGGCTTGAACAATTCCTCTTTCTAACATTGATTTTAAATGGCTTATGTCTGATTCTTTTAGTTTACTGTTTCTGACAACCCTACTTCTTTTTACTGTTATACGATGCGTTGCAGTTAGTGTTTCTCTTGTATGCCATTCAAGATTTGAAAAATGATTATTTCTCAAATTTCCGTCTAAATGCGTAACGAAAGTATGTTTGTCAGAAGGTTTTGGAATCCATACTTGTGCTACTAATTTATGAATATAATATTTTCTTTTGATTTTCTTGGTGTTTATCTGTACCTGCTTATAGCCGTTTAGAATAAAGCCGTTTAATATCTGCCCCGTATCTTTCTTGTATGCAAATGATTTTACTCTTCCATAGTTACTTACTTGGTAACGTTCATCAGAATCAGGAATAACTCTCCATAATTCATCCTCTAATTTTTTAAGTCTTCTTTTTTCCATTTCTTTAAAGTATCAAAATCTTTTATACGAAAAATAAATACTATTCAAAATTCGTTTTTCTGTTGATTTTTAATATGAGATTTAAAACTAACGGTATCGTGCAAATATATAACAATTTTGATTATATTTTCTCTTGGTATATTGTTGCTGACTACATGTGTCTATAAACAAAGCCGGTTAATACCTCAAACATTTCGATTAAACACTCAGCTTTATTAAAATTAATATCCGTTTATATTTTTTTACTCCCAACCTTCTGCTTCTTTTACAGTGTATTATATAAAGCGGTTTTAGAAACCTGTATTTTACAAAATTAATAAAAAAAGGAAGCAAAATGCTTCCTTTTTACAAAATTTTTAAGTAATATTTTATAAATTATTTGTTTTCAACTTTCTTAATAAATTTTGCAGCAACAAAATAACTTACAGCTATTAACAGCGGCCAAGAAAGTAAAGTAAGAATTTCTGTGAGATACATAATATTAAATTTTAATATGAATGACTATCTGAATTGATTTCTTCTTCAGTAATTTTTGTTTTGTCCATTTTTCTCCAAGCATAAATAATATATGCTAATACAAACGGCACTAATAACGATACATAACTCATTGCTGTTAAAGTAAAATGACTGGACGAACTGTTTTCAATAGTCAAAGAACTTTGTAAATCACCGAAAGTTGAGGGATAAAATGCTGTATTATTGAAACCTGCTATAAAAAATAAAGCCAATACCGTTAAAACAGTTCCAACACCGGCGAACCATATTCCGTTATCTTTATTTTTTATTATTGAGTTGAATAATCCTAATAAAACACCCACAACACCTATAAGTAAGATGGCTAAAATAACCGGTCGTTCTAATAAATTATGTAAATACTTATTAGGTTCCATAAATACTTCTTTTGTATCCGGGTTTACGGCAAAACCATCTATAAGCATCAATCGTATTAACCAGAATAAGAAAAATACCAAGAAAAGAACGGTATTAAGTTTTAAACATTTTTTAGTACGGTTTATAATTTCGGTATTATCAATAATTCTTTGAAAATATAATAATGCAAGAACTCTTGATAAAAAGAAAACGGCTAAACCTAAAGCAAGATTTTGAAGAAATGCTAAATGAGCTGTTGTCCATACGGCTTCTAAACCATGAAAAGGAGTTTCCCATGAAGAAATAATAGGCATTTTGTTACCTGATAAATTAAGAAGGTTCATTTTATCAACTGAAAAAGCCGAACCGGTAAAAAATGTTGATACGGCAGCCCCTAATAAAACCGTTGCTAATAAACCATTAATAAATAAAAATGCATCAAACGTTTTTGTTCCGAGAAAATTGTTTGGTTTTTTTCTGTATTCATAAGATACCGCCTGAAGAATAAATGCAAACAAAATAGCCATCCAAACCCAGTATGCACCGCCAAAACTTGTTGAATAAAATAATGGAAAAGATGCGAAAAAAGCACCGCCGAACGTAACTAAAGTTGTGAAGGTAAATTCCCATTTTCGACCTAAGGCATTAACGAGAATATTTTGTTCTCCTTCTGTTTTGCCTAATCTATAAATTAAAGTTTGTCCGCCCTGAACAAATAATAAAAATACAAGTAAAGCTCCGAGTAACGATACGATTACCCACCAATATTCTTGTAATGCGAGATGTGATAAGTTTTCAAACATTAGTTGGTTCCTCCTATATTTTCGTTAGTATTTATATCTTTTGCTTTTTTAATCTGAGTGAACATAATTTTAAATTCAGCAATTAAAAGAGCCGTAAAAACAGCAAAAAACAAAAAGAATGTAATTTGCACAGTACTTTTATCAATTTGCGAAACTGCGGCTATATTGGGCATCAAATCTTGTATTACCCATGGTTGACGACCGACTTCTGCAACTATCCATCCTGTTTGTTGAGCAATATATACAAGTGGAATTGTCCAAATACTTAACCACAGCAACCAATTTTTACCTTGAAATTTATTTTTGAACGAGTATAAAAATGTTAATATAAAGAAAAGCAAGAAGAATGCTCCCAGAATTACCATAATATGAAATGAATAAAAGCTCAATTTAACATTAGGAACTAACAAGTTTGGATCTTTTCCGAAATAATATCCGTAACCGAAGTGTTCAAAATTATCTTTAAAAACCGTCAGAGCAATTTCTGCATTTTCTGTATCACCTGATTTCATTGCATTTTTATATTCGGCAAGGGCATCAATCGATAATTTTCCTTTTTCGATTCTTTCATTATAGGATAATATTCCCTGATCAGGGTTTCCTTCAACTAAGTCTTTTATTCCGGGAACAAATTTCTTAGAATCACCGAAAGACAACCATGAAAGCATCCCGGGTAATTTAATACCGCTGACTTCCGGCTTTGTTTTCTCTCCTCCGACAAAACCGAATGCAACCAAATCGGCTTCGGTTGAACCTTCGTATAAACCTTCAATCGCAGCTAATTTCATAGGTTGATATTTTGCAACTACTTTTGCAGAACCGTCACCTGTTCCGATGGTATATAAGATTGAAAAAAAACCGAAAACTGATGCAATAATCATACTTTTTTTGGCAAAATCAGTATTTCGTTTTTTAATAAGAAACCAAGCACTGACACCTATAACAAAAATTGATGCTAAAACATACGCTGAGGTAATTGTATGCAAAAATTTATTGATTGCTGCCGGATTAAAAAGTACTTCCCAAAAATTATTCATTTCATTCCTTACGGTATCCGGATTAAATTGCATACCCGTAGGGTTTTGCATCCAACCGTTCGCAGCTAATATCCACAGTGCGGATAAATTAGAACCGATTGCAACCAACCAAGTTGAAGTAAGATGAACTTTTTTACTGACTTTTTGCCAACCAAAAAACATGATTGCAATAAAAGTTGATTCCATGAAGAAAGCCATAATTCCTTCAATGGCAAGCGGAGCTCCGAAAATATCTCCTACAAACCATGAATAATTAGACCAATTTGTACCGAATTCGAATTCCAAAATAATTCCGGTGGCTACGCCGATAGCAAAATTAATTCCGAACAAGGTCATCCAAAATTTAGTTGTTTTTTTCCATGCCGGATTTCCGGTTTTAACATAAATTGTCTCCATTATTGCGATAAGAAAAGACAATCCTAATGTTAAAGGCACAAAAATCCAGTGGTACATGGCGGTCAAAGCAAATTGAGCTCTTGACCAATCCACTAATCCCCAGTCAATGTTTTCCATACTATAGAATTTTTATTAATAATTATTGAAATTCAACCAAAACGCCTTTTGCATTTTGGCTTTTATTTAATGGTAATTAATTGCTCTGAAACATAGTCGATTTTTTCTTGATCCGTTTTAAATTTTTTTAAATGTCCTTGAAAAAAAAACACTTTTAAAACAGCAAACATTATAAATGCTTTAATCAGAATTATTAACCATAACCTGCGTCCGTAAACCGGCATGTTTTTAAAACCGCTGATATAAAAATTAATAATTTTTTTTAACATATTAATATGATAATATCTATATTTAGGACTCACTTTTACATAATACAAATATAAAATTAATTGTTCAATATCAAAAAAATAATTACAAAAAAACATAAAAGACCCCTCTTTCTTGATTTACAGTCCTTATTTTTTTTTCTTTTTCCAAAATGCCCAAATACTTATTAATTTCATTTATGTGAATACCCAACAACATAGAAAGGTCTTGTAAAGTACATGGTCTTCTTTTAATAGTTTCTAAAATTGCCGTTTCAATATCGGTTCTGTAAGATATTATATGTGTTCTGTCTGAAACTTTTGCAATAATTTCAACATTATTTAAATTCCATTTATTTTTAATTTTTAATAGTACATCATGTTCAACCGGTATTAAATCAGGTAAAACACCGGGACGATCTAATGTATTTAATTGAACGGAATCAGGTTTTATTTTTAGAACGGCATCTTTTAAAGCAGCTAAATTTTCTTCATTATCATTATAAGCAGGAAGGATTAAAATTTCCAACCAAATTTTCCCCTTAAACTCCTTTCTTAAATCAATTAAGCCTTGTAAATACTTCTGAGCTGTTAACGATTGATGCGGTCGGTTTATTTTGTTAAAATCGTCGGGTATTGCAGCGTCAAAAGACGGAAGAATAACATCTGCTCTGCATATTTCTCTTCTCAATTCTTTATCATTAAGTAAAGTACCGTTTGTTAAAACTGCAATCGGGATATGTGGTTTATTGCTTTTTATAAAATTAATAATATCACCGATACGTGAATTTAAGGTAGGCTCTCCTGAACCTGAAAAAGTGAAATATTCCGGTTCGGGATTGTGCTTAAAATAATGCGTTAATTCTTTAATGATATTTTTGTATAAAACGTATTCTTTTCTTTCAACCGTCAGTTTTGTTGTGGCACCGCATTCACAATACACACAATCTAATGAACATACTTTATGCGGCACTAAATCTATACCCAATGACATACCGAGACGCCGAGACGGCACCGGACCAAATAAGTATTTATACATAATTATGCATATTAATTATAGTCTATTCGGGTTTTTTCATCTGACATTGTCGGCTTTATCAATTCAGCCCATTCCGACGAATTCCAAGTTTTCATTTTTGTATGTTCAATTAAATATTTTTCGGGAATAGGATGTGTTCCGATAATTACTTTCATTCCGTGTTTGATTTCTATTAAATCTTTAAATTGCTTTATGTAAGGACAGGGAGGATAACCGACCACAAAACCGGTGGCTAAATGAACAACTTCGGCACCGTTTTTTTTCATTTCTTCGGGTGCATATTCAATATTACCGCCGGGGCATCCGCCGCAGGTTGTATAAGCCACTAATTCAACTGTTTCGTCTTTTGCATATCCATCAAATGCACCTTCTCTGTGTTGCAGTGCACGAAAACATTTCCCTCCGGCACATGTGCGGTATCGGTCGCAAATGATTATTCCGATTTTAGTTTTTATATTTTCCATCATTTTCTTGTTAATTCTATACTAAATTTATGCCTTTAAGCACAATATCATTTTTTTTAACCCTTAAATCTTTTGCTATGACTTCACATTTTGCTTTTAAAAGGAAAAATATCGGGCGATTGACATCCGACAGCCCTTCATAATTTCCTTGTCCTTTACTGATAACCAAATCAGCTGTTTTAAATAATTTTAAAAACTTGGCATTGCATTGACTTAAAATCGTACCCGGAGCTTTTACACCTGAAGATATTATTGTTGCTACTTCTCCCAAGTCGGAATTAATCGCATCTTCATAGGTTGAATCGTTAATAATCGGTATTTCTCTGACAACATATATAGTTTTTTTGCCCATTTCTTCAATCAATAACTTATCAAAAACAGATTCGCCCGCATTATCGCCGATATACAAAATATTTTTAGCCTTTTTAACGGCAGATTTAAAATAGTTGAAATCATTAATTGCAAAATCCTGTACCAATAGTTTATCAATATCCTCTTTAAGACTAAAAGGAACATCTACGCCGAAATCAATCACATTTCCGGCAATTGCAATTCGTATTGCAGTTAATAATTTGTTGTCAGACTTTGAAATAACTTCTTTTAAGTATGGTATTAATTCTTTTGCATCTTTAATACTTACTTCTTTGATTTGTTTATACGGATCTGCAACGCCGGTAATTTCTTTAATAATTCTATAAACTTCGGAACCGTATTCTGCCGGAGTATTTTCCATGCTGAAACTCGGAATTAATTTTCCGACTTCATCGAGAATCAACTTTTGCTTTTTTACGTCATCCGTTGACATTTTTCCAGCTCTTAATGCTTGTTGCATAAAACAAGGAATGCACTCTAAATAAGTCTTCATTTTTTAAAAATTAAATATCATTCCTGATTTTACATGCTTAATTTTAAATTCATTAAAAAACAAACTTAGTGCAGGAAGTTCTGTACAATGTGAGGGCAGAATGTTTTTTACAGCGTTATCGTTAAAATATTCAATTGTTTTTTTAGTTTGATAATTTTGTTTCTTCAAATGAAACCCCCCGATAACCGTGTTAATTTTGCTTATTCCCGTAAGTTCTTTTGAATATTCGATGATATTACAAATTCCGGAATGGGCACAACCGGAAACAACAATCAGTTCATTATTTTTTATAAGAACAAGTGCCGAATCATCTTTTATATCATCGTTGTCGCCGTTTTCTTTGTAATAGGCAGTTTCTCTTTCTTCAAATTCAAATGTATGCGGAATTTCACCTAAAAAAATAATATTTTCGTTTATATAAAATGGTTTGGATGCAAAATTCACAGAGAATTTATTAATTATTTCATTTAAAGATAAATCTATTCCGATATTTTCTTTACCGGATTTTCTATATCTTTTAATAAATGCGTCAGGATGAACCGTTAATGGTTTATTCTTAATAAATTTTAAACCGTTTCCGTGGTCCCAATGCCCGTGACTTAAAACTATTAAATCAATTTCTTGCAAATTAACATTTAATTTTAAGGCATTTTTCATAAAAACATCTGATGCACCGGTATCAAAAAGCAGCTTTTTATTATTAAATTCAATATAATATGACAATCCGTGTTCTGCAAGGAATCCCGGAGATGCAGAATTTTCGGATAAAACGTATAATTTCATAATCGTTTGATTTAAAGCTCAGCAGCCAATTCATAGGCATCATAAATAGCTTCTTGAGCTTTTCCTGCCTTTTTGGCGTCTCCTATTTTGTAAACAGGAATATTTTTATAATTCTCGAAAGGAGCATAAGTTTTCATTCCTATGGTAACTACAATTTTTTCAATTTTTTCAATTTTTTTGATGCCATTTTCGTTCTCAATTATTATTTTATCATCTTGTACTTCAATAACTTTATGTTTTGTGTAAATAACGGCGTGTTTGTCTTTAAGTTTTTTTACGGTCAATGCTTTTTCAATCATTTCCATTCCGTCGGCAATTTCAGCCAACATTTCAACAATAGTGATGCGATTATTTCTGTCGACCAATTTGCTTCGAAGTTCATAAAAATTGAGATGTTTTGAATTTATTTCTCCGGGCG
>DYOF01000087.1 GCA_020720665.1 Acetofilamentum sp.
TGTTCTTTTGTGTAAAAAATTGTTTTACCCGGATGTTTCATTTTATATTTGCTTTTTTTATATTTTTAAAATTTATGAATAAACAAATATATAAAAATAATTTTTCAGTATCCTATCATGATATCGGGTCTAAAAATAAACCGACAGTAGTTTTAATTCATGGTTTCCTTGAAACATCCGAAATTTGGGATGGTTTCAGAGAATTATTAGCTAAAAAATTCAGAGTTATTTCAGTTGATTTACCCGGACACGGAAAGTCTGAATTGTATTCTGAACCGTTTTCCATGTGCAAATATGCCGAAAGTGTGAAATTTATAATTGATTTTGAGAAAATCAGTTCAGTTTTTTTAATCGGTCACTCCATGGGGGGGTATGTTGCAATGGCTTTTGCCGAAAAATACATGAACAAATTATCGGCTTTATCTTTGTTTCATTCTGTTCCGTATAATGATACTGATGAAAAAAAAGCAAAACGAAACGAAATGCTTGAGAAAATAGCAAAAGGTTATAAGAATGAACTGATTACAAATCATTTTCATTCGGTGTATTATGAGGCTAATATCGGTAAATTTAAAAAAGAAATTCAGGATGGAATTTATAATGCCATGCAAATGACCGATGAAAATATTAAGGCATCAATACTAACGATGCGTGACAGAAATGACCGAGCAGAGATTTTGAAAAGATTAAGGGTTCCGTTTTTATATATTATAGGGAAAAAAGATAATTTTATTCCGTTTTCAACACTTGATGAAATTGCAATGCCTGAGAAATCAAGCGTATTGGTATTAGAAAATACGGGGCATATGGGAATGACAGAGGAAGGTAAAAAATCAGTTGAGTTTATAATCGATTTTTATGAAAATTTTATGAACGTTAAATTATAAGTCCTTAATTATATCATCTACCGATCGTTCATCATTTGGCATTAATGTGTCAGCCGGTTTATATCCGGCTTTAACCATTTGAAAACGTTTGCATCGGTTCATACCTATTTCACCGGCAGTACAATATATTCTCATATAGATTTCCTGAGCCTTTTTACTGGCTAACATTTCGCCTTGAAACAAAGGGCATGTTTCTGTTTTCGGACAATAATTTGGTTTATCACTCATAATTTGGTACAAAAATCTACAAAAAATATACCGGCTGTAAGATAAAAAAAAATAAATTTACTTATATTTTTCTCCGAGAACAAATTTATACCGATGAATAAATTTTCCTTTTGCTATATTCAACAGTTTTCTTTGAATCAGTTTTTTTCTTAGGGGAGCAATTTTATCTGTAAATAATATTCCGTCTAAATGGTCGTATTCATGTTGGATTATTACGGCAGCCATTCCGGATAATTGTTCAGTTTTTTTTTCAAAGTTTTCATCAAAATATTCGATAGCCAGTTCGGTATGTCTCATAACATCTTCACGTACATCCGGAATACTTAAACATCCTTCGTTTGAAGCAACGGTTTCATTAGATTTTTTCGTTATAATCGGGTTAATAAATGTTCTTTTAAAATCTTTCAGGCTCGGTTCGTCTTCTGCCATAGGTTCGGCATCTATCACGAATAAACGAATGGCTTTGCCCACTTGGGGTGCGGCTAATCCTACGCCTTCCGAACTGTACATGGTTTCGTACATGTTGTCTATGAATTCTTTTAAATTCGGATAATTTTTATCAATTTCAACAGCTTTTTGTCTTAAAACATTAGAGCCGATAATATATATGGGAAAAATCATTTTTAATTTTTTATTTGCATATAAGATTGTAAAATAATAACTGCACTTATTTTGTCTGTTAAAGCTTTATTTTGTCTTTGTTTTTTTTTGAGCCCGCCTTCAATCATTGCAATTTGAGCTAATTTTGAAGTAAAGCGTTCGTCAATAATTTCAATTTTTTTTTCAGGGTAGAAAATTTCCAACTTTTTAATAAACGGGTTAATATATTTAAGGGATTCTGCACCCTGATTTTTAAAATTTACGGGATAACCGATTACAATAATTTCAACATCTTCTTTTGAAAAATAGTCCTTTAAAAATGTGAAAATATCTTTAGAACTAACAGTCGTTAAACCGTTTGCAATCAGTTGAAGCGAGTCGGTTACTGCTATTCCGACTCTCTTTTGTCCGTAATCTATGGCTAATATTCTTCCCAAGTTATTTTTTACGGCTACAAAATTATTAATTTCTTGTCAGATACAGAAATGAATTTTTAAATCTTTTGGTTTCGCAAATGAAAGGCAATTTCAATTTGATGAATGCATTGATTTGATTGTCGAAAAATATCTTTGCCCCAAAATCGTATGACAATCCATCCTTGTTCTGCTAAGGTTTGGTTTACAAGCTTATCTCTTAAAATATTTTGTTCAATTTTTGAGTGCCAAAAATTTTGATTTGATTGAATTTCGTGTTTTTTTGTTTCCCAATTTTTCCCGTGCCAAAATTCGCTGTCGCAAAATATTGCAATTTTCTTTGTTTTGAAAATAAAGTCGGGTTTACCGAACACCTCTTTTGCTTGTTTCCGGTATCGAAACCCTTTTTCCCAAAGTTTTTTTGCTAATATTTTTTCAATTTCAGAGCCGGAAGATTTAACGGCTTTCATGTTTTTACTTCGTTGTTCTTTTGAGTGCCTGTCCATAAATACAGACTTTAGTATTTATTTATTTTTATCAAAGAATTCTGCAATAGCTTCATTCCCTTTTTTAATAATTTCAATCGGCGGATATTTAATCGGGTTATTTTGTAATAAAATTCCGTCTTCATTAGCATCAAAATTAATTTGCATATCCAGATTTAGAATAAAAGCGGGTAAAAATTCTAAATTGTTATTTGATAAATCCAATTCTTTAAGGAATTTTAATTCAGATATTTGCACCGGTAATATACGAATAAAATTATTGCTTAGGGATATGGTTTCAATTTGCTTTAGATTATTAATCGAATCGGGAATTTTACTTATTGCATTCATACCGAGTTCTAAATGAATTAATTCAGGTAAATTACAAAGTTCATCAGTTATTGTTTCAATTAAATTGCCCATCAACAGTAATACTCTCAGATTTTTCAAATCAGAAATTTTATGTGGTATTTCTTTCAAGTTTGTATCAATCATGTTTAGTTCTTGCAGTTCATTAAGTTCTGTTAAATGTATCGGAAACTGTTCAAATTTGTTTCCGGCAAGATCTAATTTTCGTAAGGTTTTTAATCCTTTTATTTCTTCGGGAAGTTTAGTTAATTTATTATAGTCAAAAGACAATGTTCTGATTTGACTTAGGTTTGAAACGCTTGAAGGAATTTTATCTATAGAATTGAATCCTAAATTTAAAAATTCAAGTTTTACAGAACTAAAAATCGTTTCATTAATTTCTTTAATTTTATTATCCGTCATGTAAAGTCGGTATAATTTAGGCAACGTACAAAGGACATCCGGGATATTTGAAAAATTATTATTACTTAAATCTAATTCCTGAAGATTTGTTAAGTCCTTAAATTCCTTAGGAAGACAGTTGATACCGCATTGTGATAAATTCAAATATGAGAGTTTTGCAAAATTTTTAATGCAATCCGATAATGTGCTGAAATTATTTTGTGAAATGTTCAGTTCCAATAAATTATCAATCGGTTTTATTTTGCAAGGGAATTTACTTATTTTGTTATCAGTTAAAATAAGTGTTTCTAATTTATCAAACTTGGTAATTTCAGTAGGGAATTTTTCAAAATTATTGTGTGAAAGGTTTAAATATCTGAGGTTTGACAGCGTTTTTAATTCTTCCGGAATTTCAGAAATTTCATTATTTTCAAGAGATAATTCACGCAACGAAGTTATTTCTGAAAGGAATGCAGGAATCTGTTTTAATTTTGAATTTGTAATTTTAATTTTAATAATCTCATCATTCTCGTTTACTTGATATCTTCCAAAATCATCAAAGACCCAACCGTCAATATTAAACTTACAGTTTTTGAACATTTTTCCGGTTAGTTTTTCTAATTTTGTAATTGTATTGATATTTGACATATTAAAGAGATTAAATAATTAAATGTAAAAATAAATATATATTATGAAACTTAAAAAGCTAAGCGTAATTTTCTTCATGTTATTTTGTTCAACATTAATATACGGGCAAAATGAGCAACTAAAGATCGACAGTTTAATAAAAATTAAAATTAAGTTTGAAAATGAAATTCAACAATTAGACGGCAAAATTTCAGAAAATCAATTAAAACTAATACAAATAGATTTGGTTAAATATGGTTTGCCGGCTTTTTCCGAACCGGATAAAATAATTCATCATTTAGCCTTTTCGTTATCATATAATGAACAACATGAACAGGCTGATTGGGTTGCACATATCATAAGCCCGAATGTTAAAAATCGGAGTTTTTCAAGAACAAATGATTTTAGAGAAGACCCGACGGTAAAAACCGGTTCAAGTACAGAAAAAGATTTTTTTATAAAGAGTTTAAAGCCGGACAGTACCTATGAATATGACGGTTTCGGATACGATCGCGGGCACTTGGCCCCGTCTGCCGATTTCAGATGGAGTCAGCAAGCGATGAGCGAATCGTATTACTATTCTAACATGTCGCCGCAATTACCGGAATTTAATCGTGAAATTTGGGCTAATTTAGAGAGTTTTATTCGCGAATATGTCGGTGAGAGTAACGAAAAAGTATATGTTGTTACCGGAGGAATATTAAACAATAATTTAAAAAAAATAGAACGCGGTGTAAACAAAGTAAGTATTCCTGAGAAATTTTATAAAGTTGTTTTAGATTATGTCGGCGATTCAATATCAGCAATTGGTTTTATTATTCCAAATAAACAAACAGATTATCCGGTAATAAGTTATGCCGTTACTGTTGATGAAGTCGAAAAACAAAGCGGAATTGATTTTTTCCCGGCTTTAGATGATGAAATTGAAAATAAATTAGAATCTGCCTACAATATAAATCATTGGCAAACAGAGAAAAGAAAACGGAATTTAGCTCCCGTAAATCGAAATAAATTGCCTGAAGATGCCATAAATACAGTAATGGCTCGTTCATATTATGACCAAAATGCTAAGGTTTGCGGAACAGTTGTTGAAGTTCACGAAACCAAAAACGGTGATTTTTTTATGAATTTTGACCAAGACTTTCCGGAGCAATTATTTTGGTGCACTATTTGGAAAAGTAATATTGTTAATTTTAGTTATAATCCTCAGGAATATTTAATTAATAAAAAAATATGTGTAGAAGGAACCGTAAAACAGAAGTACGGAAAACCTTCAATGAGTATTTATAACGAAAAAGATATTACGCTTTATGAAGATGAAATGAATAATAAACAGCATTAAAAAGAAGAAAGTTGAAAGTATAAAGGTAAAAGGGGAATGAATTTTTTTAAAAAAGCAGCCGAAGCCATACAAAATTCCGACGCAATAATTATTACCGCCGGAGCCGGAATGGGTGTTGATTCCGGTTTGCCTGATTTTAGAGGTAATACCGGTTTTTGGAAAGAATATCCTGCAATTTCTCATCTTGGCTTATCGTTTTCCGAAATGGCAAATCCTCGTTGGTTTGAAGAAAACCCGAAATTGGCTTGGGCATTTTACGGACATCGCTACAATCTTTATAATGAAACTTTTCCGCATAAGGGGTTTAATTTATTATTGGAAATAGGGCAGGCTAAAAAAGCAGGGTATTTTGCAATCACATCCAATGTTGACGGTCAATTTCAAAAAGCCGGATACTCAGAGCATTTTATTGAAGAAGTACACGGTTCTGTTAATCATTTACAATGCAGCATTCCTTGTTCATCTGATATTTGGGAAGCCGGTAATTTATCAATTCAAATTGATACAAAAAAGTTTGAAGCCCTTGAACCTTTTCCTAAATGCACTAAATGCGGAGCCATTGCCCGACCGAATATATTAATGTTCGGCGATTGGTCATGGTTATCGCATCGCTCTGATAAGCAAAGTACAAATTTTCAATATTGGTTAAGAAATCTTAAAACTCAAATCGCACAGCCGGTTATTATTGAAATTGGTGCCGGTAGGGCAGTGCCTACGATTCGAATGAAATCGGAACGATTGGCAAATGAATTTAATGCTGTATTAATTCGTATAAATCCGAGAGATTTTCAAATACCGCATGATATTAACGGGATTGAAATTCAAGCCGGTGCATTAGAAGGCATTCAACAAATTGTAAATCAATTTTAATGAATGATGTATTTATTGAACTTATGACTTTTAATAAAATATCGCTTTCTGATGAGAAATTATTATTCGGTGAATATGATAACTGCTCGTTTATAAATTGTAATTTTTCAAGTAGTGATATTTCAGACTATAGTTTTGCCGAGTTTAAATTTGAAAATTGCAATCCTTTTTTGTTGACACCTGAATTTATTTCATATCAACTAAACTTTGCTTTTTTATTATAATTTCATAGTATTGTTTTTGGGATAAGCATCCGGAATGGTTTCTGTATTTAATTGAATTTTAATTAAACCTTCATCCTGAATATTCATTTTATAAGTTTTTTCTCCGTTTGCCCATACATTCATTTCTGAATGAAATATTTTTATATCTCCGTTTTTATATTCGGCTGTTAATTCAACAGGCACAGGAAACCCGGTTAAGTTTTCAATAATCACAATTCGTTTATTAACTTCTGTTTTATAAGTTTCTTTTATTGATAAATCGGCATAAGCAATTTCAAAAAACCAAGGTTTCCAGAACCATGATAAATTTTCACCGGCAATTTCGTCCATAGTGAAAAAGAAATCATAAGGTGTAGGATGTTTGTGCTTCCAGCGTTCAATAAAAAGTTTTAATCCTGCAGTAAACTTTTCTTTTCCGAGATATTGATATAATAAATAAAATGAAACTGCCGAACGAGCGTATGCGTGAAACCTATAGGCATATCTTCCTACATTGTACGAATCAATCATCAGCGGAACGTCAAATGTTGTTCCGGCATAATAATTATACGACTCAATATTATGTTTGAAAAATGTGTAGTCTTTATCGTCGGTATATTTTTGAATAACAAATTGCGGAAAAAATGTAATTAAGCCTTCATCCATCCAAGCATATTTTTGTTCATTTAATCCGGTATAAAAAGGAAAATAAGAATGTCCGATTTCATGAGAAGTTACATATAAAGTTGAATTTCTGTCTTCGGCATCTCCGTCGTTAACCATGCCGGGAAATTCCATACCGCCGTCTCCGTTAAATGCAGTTAATTGGGGGTAAGGGTAGGGTACACCCGGAATTTCCTCGCTAAAAAATTTAACAGAATTTTTACTTATTTCGGCTACTTCATGAAAATCTTTTGAATCGGGCTTATAAACTGCATTTATTGAAATTCGGCGATTACCCGTTTGTAAACTTGTTGCATCCCATAAATATGTTTTGCTGACAGCAAAGGCAAAATCAGGTGTTGCTTCTGATTCGAATTTCCATGTATGATATTTTGCTTTTTTTAATATGTCAGCTTTTTCTCTGTCTGATTTTGAAATTATGTTTATTATTTCATCAGATGTCAGTGATTTTTGAATTCGCTTTAAATATTCATTTTGGTATAATTCTTCGGAATTTTTTAAAACTCCCGTTGACCAGACGTTATAATTGCCCGGAACAATTATTTCAACATTATAATTGCCGAAATCATTATAAAATTCTTGATTGCCGGAATGTCCGAATCGATTCCAACCCATAATATCATCATAAACCGCAATTTTAGGAAACCAATAAGCTATAAAGTAATTTTTATCTCCGTATGTACCCATCCTTATCGGAACGGTTCCGGGAATAATTAAACTCCAATGGACTTCGATTTGCACACTGCTTTTCGGTTGAATTACATTTGGGGTTTTAACTCTTAAAATTGAGGAACTGTTTCGTACATCATTTGAATTTATATCAACCGTTGTGCCTTCAAAAATAATTTTATGAATTTCAACCCCGTCTGTTAAATCAACCGAGCCGATATCCCAATCTCTTGAATTTCCTTTTTTATAGATATCTTGATATATATTGAAATAAACGGCATCCAGTGTATCATTACTGTTATTTGTGTAAGTAATTATTTCTTCACCCTTTAATATTCTGGTTTCCGGATTAAAATCTGCTTTAATATCATAATCAATTTGATTTATAAAATAGTTTTCGCCGGGAGCTCCTGTAAACGAACGTGTTCCGTTATTATAGGCTTTTTTTATTTCTTTTGACATAATCAAATCGGTTTGTTGGGAATATCCGACAATACCGATTAAACAAAATACAATTGTAATAATTGGTTTCATGTGTCTAAAAATTTATAATTAATTAATAATCTGCAAATTGAATGCTTTTACTTATTTATAATGCTTGTTCTTTCCTGCACATAGGAACAGCTTCTTTGAACTAAACTTAATAAAGGTATTTTGGTAGTCATGCTCCTTTGTGTGAAAAATAGTTTTATCCGGGTGTTTCATATTTTATTTGTTTTTAACAAAAATCAGAATTTTAATTGAGATGTGAAAGACTTTTCTACATATGTCAGTTTAGAATATATAAACAGCAAATACGAAATTAAGAAATGATTTTATACTTGCTTTAATTTCCATTTTCCTCTCACAAAGAAAAAGGTACTTAAAAATGTAAATGTAAGGGTTGAAAAAATGATTGAAACAAATACACCTTTTTCATTAAGGTCCGTAAAAAATGAAAACAAATAAGCAAAAGGTAATTCAATACCCCAAAAACTTATAATATTTATCCAAAGCGGTGTATTCGTGTCGCCGGCACCGTTAATAGCTTGTGCGGTAACCATCCCTAAGGCATATACAATGAATCCGAAGCACATATATTCAAGAGCTGAAACACCAATTTTTACTGATTCAGGGTCGTCAATAAACAGCTTGATAAACGATTCGGGAAAGAGAATTAGAATACTGTTTATAACAAACATGAAAATTAAATTCGAATATCCGGTAATCCAAACTGATTTTACGGCACGTTTTATTTGCCCTGCACCGAGATTTTGCCCTACTAATGTTCCGGCTGCATTACTAAGCCCCCAAGCAGGTAACAAAACAAATAAAATGATTCGTATTGCAATCGTATAACCTGCAACAGCCTGACTACCGAATTCGGAGATTATTCTGACTAAACCTATCCAACTGGCAGTTCCTATAATATTCTGAAAAATACTTCCTTTTGATAAATTCAGTAATTTTTTAATAATCGGAAAATTTAATTGTAAATCCTTTTTTTTAATTTGAATACGTTTAGAACCGTAAAATAATATGTAGAGCTGATAAATTACAGCAACACCTCGACCTATATTTGTAGCTATGGCGGCTCCTTTAACTCCTAATGCCGGGAAAGGTCCTAATCCGAATATTAACAGCGGATCAAGAATAATATTAAGTATGTTAGCAAGCCATAAAACTTTCATTGAAACGGCTGCATCTCCTGAGCTTCTGAAAATTGCATTTATTATAAACAAT
>DYOF01000088.1 GCA_020720665.1 Acetofilamentum sp.
AAACTTGTTTATCATGGGTGTTTCATCTGTCTAAAAATTTATAATTAATTAATATACTGCAATTTGAATTGATTGATTTGTTTATTTAAGTTTTTTGTTTTCACTGCACATAGGAACAACTAAAACCTTGATACAAGTATGCAAGAGGGTTTATTTATCCATTTTTTTATGTTTTAAAATGTTTGGCATCGGTGTTTCATGTTATAATTTTTTTGATTTTAGTTACCAATACTAATAATAAATAATTCGGTTGTTAAATATTGTTATTTAACAAATTAAGGATTTGTATTTTAAAATTGATGAAAAATCGAACATATAAGTTAATTATAAATCAAGCAAAAAGAAACATTGTTTAATTTATATGATTTTTGGCAGCTCTTTTTATGTTGTTTAGTTATATCGCTTTGGTGTGAATTATCAGTTTTTAAATTTAATTTTAGCGTTTTATTTAATTAATGTTTTTTGCATCGGAATTTTTTTAAAATGAGATATTTATGGAAAAGATTTATAATTTTTTAGTTTCAAGTAAAACAACTTTAATTTTGATGTTAATGCTTGCATTTTCTATTGCTTTTGCAACCTTTGCGGAAGACAAGTATGACACAGAAACTGCAAAGTTATGGATTTATAATGCAAAATGGATGGAAGTTTTGATTGTGTTTTTAACTGTAAACTTAATCGGAGCAATTCTTATAAAAGAGATGTATCAGATATCAAAACTTGGTTCATTAATGGTTCATACAGGTTTTATTGTAATGGTAATCGGTGCCGGAATTTCACGTTATACCGGATATGAAGGTTCAATGCATATTAGGGAAGGCAGTTCTTCAAATGTGATTTTTTCATCAGAAATTTATTTGCAAGTTTTAAATCCTAAAACTAATGAAATAAAAGATTTTAAAATAACGATGAACTTAAACGGTTTAAAGCCTTTTAATATATCATATGATTTAAACGGTGAACAAATTGAACTTGCTTATGATTCATATATACGAAATGCTGCGAAGACATATGTTGAAAATAGTCCCGGCGGGAAAGATGTTATTCGTTTACAAGTCGGTATGAATGATTCTTTTGTAGATGACTATATTTCAGAAGGTGAAACAAAAAATATAGGCGGTTTAAGGTTCGATTTTTCAAATTCTCAAGAAAAAGAGCTAATAAAAATAAAAAAAGAAGGAGCAGATTATATAATTTCAGGATTTGATGACATTTATATATCTAAACCAAACAATGAACAACAAGACTCTGTTTTAGAAAATAAAACAGGATTGTTTAAATGCCGACAAATTTATAAAACAGCAGATATTTTGATTTTACCGATTTCTTTTTATAATAAAGCTGTGATGAAAACAGTGTCTGCTGATATGTCAACTAACTATCCCGATGCAATTATTGCCCGATTAAAATATAAAGGACAGGAACAAACCCTTGAAATTTTCGGCGGAAACGGGTATGTTTCAGAGTTTCAGAATTATAAAGTAGGTGATGATAATATTAAAATTGCCTACGGAAATAAACTTATTGAGTTAGCGTTTTCAATTTATTTAAAAGACTTTATTTTAGAACGATATCCCGGATCAGACAGACCTTCGTCTTATGAAAGCGAGGTGGTTCTCATTGACACAAAAGCCGATTATAAAAAAGATTATAAAATTTACATGAACAATATTTTAGATTACGGCGGTTTTCGTTTCTTCCAATCATCCTATGACCCCGACGAATCGGGAACAATTCTTTCTGTAAGTCATGATAAAGCCGGTACATTAGTTACATACATCAGCTATGTATTATTAACTTTAGGGTTTATAATAAATTTCTTTAATAAAAAATCACGTTTCGGATTATTAAGACAAAGAATTAAAAAAGCAGGAATAGAAAGAAAAAAAGCGGGAATACTGACAATTATATTAATGCTCTTAAGTTTTTCAAGCTTTTCGCAAAACAGCCAAAATGCAGTCAGTAAGGAACATGCAGATAAATTCGCTCATTTGATAATTCAAACCGTTGAAGGTCGATTTCAACCGATTCACACCTTTGCAAATGATGTTATTCATAAAATATATAAACGAAATTCCATTCGTATTGAAGGAAAAGGAAACTTATCCGGAACTCAATTATATATGGATTTGATAATTGACAGTGAATTTTGGAAATCCCAAAAAATTATTTATGTTAAGAATCCGATTATCAGAAACATAATAGGAATATCTGAAAATTATGCTTCATTTAACGATTTTTTTAATCAACAAGACCAATATAAATTGGCTGAATTTACTGAAAAAGCATTTAAAAAAGGAAAAGCTGAAAAATCAAAATTTGATAAGGAAGTTTTAAAAGTTGATGAGCAATTGAATATTTTATATATGACATTCAGAGGTTCAATGTTAAAAATATTTCCGGTTCAATTTTCTGATAATCATGAATGGGTAAGTATTGATAATCAAAAAGCATATCAGCCATTACAAGGAAGTATTAATGCCATAAATGACGATTTAAAATTAAATGTTTTTACATACAGTAATATTTTTAGAATTTACCTTGAGGAGCTGAAAAAAGCTACAATCAGCGGAAAATATGAACGAGCGGAGCAAATTTTGGGATATATTGCAACGATTCAGAGACAAGTAGGTTCACCTGAAATATTACCCTCAGAAACAAAAATTAATTTGGAAATTCACTATAATGAAGCCCGTATTTTCATTTTATTGAAATATTTCTACATGATTTTAAGCGTAATTTTATTGGTTTTATCATTTATAAATCATTTAAAAGTTACAAAGAGCAAGATTTTAACCGGATTACAAAATTTATTTATAATTTTATTGGCAGCAGCCTTTTTATACCATACCTACGGTTTAACATTAAGATGGTATTTATCGGGTCATGCACCATGGAGTAACGGGTATGAGGCACTTATTTTTGTTGCATGGGGCGGATTGTTAGCCGGTTTCATTTTTATGCGACACTCAAAAATAACTTTAGCCGCAACCGCATTATTGGCATTTTTTATTATGCTTACAACAGGGTTTAGTAATTACGACCCACAATTAACTAATTTACAGCCGGTTCTTAAATCATACTGGTTAATTATTCATGTCGCGGTAATTGTAATCAGTTATGGCTTTTTAGGATTAGGATTTGTTTTAGGATTAATGAATTTAGTTATTTATTTATTTAAAAATGAAAGCAATGCCAAATCCTTAGATATTACAATAAAAGACTTAACAAATATTAATGAAATAAATTTAATTATCGGAGTTGCCTTGGCAACAGTCGGTACATTTTTAGGTGCCGTATGGGCAAATGAATCGTGGGGAAGATATTGGGGCTGGGATGCAAAAGAAACTTGGGCATTAATTATTTTATTTGTGTATGCTGTTGTTTTACATCTGCGATTGGTTCCTAAATTAAACAATGGTTTAGTTTTCAATATAGGCTCGGTTATTGGTTTCGGCAGTGTTATAATGACTTTTTTCGGAGTTAATTTTTATTTTTCAAAAGGCTTACATACTTATGCATCAGGCAGTAAATCAGCCATTCCGATTTGGCTTGTTGTTTTACTCGTAATAATAATTTTTATAATTATCGGAGCTTATAATAAAGAGAAAAAGTACGGGAATACCGCATCAGAAGAATAAAACAAAAAAAGAGGTTATTTTGAACCTCTATTTTTATTATTTTTTAAAACGTTCGGCAACGATTAAATCTTTTGTCCCGTGTGTCCATGAATAGAATCCCTCGCCGGATTTAACGCCGAAATTTCCTGCATCGACCATCGTTTTTAATAGCGGTGATGCCGAATATTTTGCTTCGCCCAATCCTTTATACAGTACATCCATTATTGCTAAACAAACATCTAAACCTATAAAGTCAGCGAGTTGTAACGGTCCCATCGGATGTGCCGTTCCTAACTTCATAACGGTATCAATTTCTTCAACTCCGGCTACACCTGTATTTAAAGTAATAATTGCTTCATTTATCATAGGCATTAATATTCGATTGGCAACAAAACCCGGAAAATCATTTACTTCAACAGGAATTTTATCCAAAGTTTTTGAGATATTCATTATCTTGGCAGTAACTTCATCAGATGTTTTATACCCTCTGATTATTTCAACTAATTTCATAACAGGAACCGGATTCATAAAATGCATTCCGATTACTTTGTCAGGACGTTTTGTAACAGCTGCAATTTTAGTTATAGAAATTGAAGATGTGTTACTTGCCAAAATTGCTTCGGGCATAGCCGCCTCGTCCAATTGTTTAAAAATTTTCAATTTTAAATCTTCGTTTTCGGTAGCAGCTTCAATAATCAGTTCTGCACCTTTTATGCCGCTTTCTATGTTTGTGTATGTTTTTAATCGACCTATAGTTTCGTTTTTATCAGCTTCTGATATTTTTTCTTTACTAATTAATCGATCAAGATTCTTTTTAATAATTGATAGGGCTTTTTCAAGAGCTGATTCACTGATATCAATAAGTGAAACATCATAGCCCGATTGTGCAAATACGTGAGCAATGCCGTTTCCCATAGTTCCGGCTCCGATAACTGCTATTTTTTTCATCTGTCTAAAAATTTATATCTAATTAATAATCTGCAAATTGAATGTTTAATATTATTTATTATGCTTGTTTTTCTCCGCAGATAGGAACACCTTTATAAATCTGCATTAAATAATATCTTACTTTAATCATGCTCCTTTGTGTAAAAAAACTTTAGCTTCGCTGAGCCTTTCAGGGTTCTCAGGGGTGTTTCATTTTTTGTTATTTTGATTGTTTAAAAATAATCATCAAATATACAAAATATCCTCTGCCGATTGTTATTTATAAATATGTTTCAGAATATTTTTATTAAGAAAAAGATTTTTAAAGGCTTACCATAAGTTTGCAAAAATAGGAATTCGCCTATGCGGAATTTTTTCATTTTGCTTTAACATTGAGGAGTTTAAAGCTTCAAATCGATAACCGGCTTCGCTAAAGAATAATAAAGTGTGAGTTAAAGCATAGAACATGTTTGTTTCAGCTTTTATATTATCATGAAAAACGATTACTGAACCCGGTCTGCTAAAATGCTTTATGTTGTAATAACAATCGATTTTGGATATTGTTTGGTTATAATCAAGAGATAATACATCCCACAAAACAATTTTATATTTTTTTCTGATTTCGTTTTGTTGGGAAGTTTTCATCCTTCCGTGCGGCGGTCTGAATAAGTTTGAATCAATATATTCTGCTGCCTTTTCAATGTTTTCCAAATACGTTTTAGTGTCGGTTTTCAATCCGTTTAAATGCGAAAAGGTATGATTTCCGGTTGAATGCCCTTCTGCTAATATTTCTTTATAAATAGAAGGATATTTTTTAACATTTTCACCGACACAAAAAAAAGTTGCTTTTGCATTAAAAAGATTTAATGCTGTTAAAATTTTATCAGTTATAATAGGAATGGGTCCGTCATCAAATGTTAAATATATTAACTTTTCAGTGGTATTAACTTTCCAAGTAATACTACCGAAAACATTTTTTACCATTTGCGGCGGGTGAACCAAAAGGTCAGAAATTTTGCGATATTTTGGCTTTGCTGAGCTTTCCAAACTAATTTACGATTTATTATTCAGAACGCAATATTAAGCAAATTATTTTAATAAATGTTAAAATTTATTAACTATTTTTAACATTTATTTATTATGCGTGCATAAAATATTCAGAAATTTCGTTGTAAAATCTGAATATTACTCATAAAAAGACAATTAATTAAATTGTAATTAATTTTTCCTCAAAAATAATTATTCTTATATTTTTACAAATCATAAACAAATCTATTTTCATTTGAAGCAAGATGCCATATATGTCGATTTGATTTTACCTGTTCCCCTCCGGCAATTATTTACATATGCTGTTTCGGAAGAAATGAAATTGCATGTTGAAATCGGGAAAAGAGTAGTTGTAAATTTCGGTAAGAAAAAAATATATACGGCACTGATTAAAAGAGTTCATTCTGAAAAACCGGTTTATGAAACCAAAGAAATTTTATCAGTTCTTGATAAAGTCCCTATAATTTCTGAAAATCAACTTATGTTTTGGAATTGGATGGCTGAATATTATATGTGTAGTTTAGGCGAAATATATAAAGCTGCATTGCCTTCCGGCTTGAAATTAGAAAGTGAAACCAATATCGTATTAAATTCTGAGGCGAATGGTGAAGATATAAACGAGAAAGAAGAGCTTATTATCGGCATTTTAAAAGACGGAAAAGCACACATAATCAGTCAAATAGAGCAAGCGGCAGGGTTTAATGTAATGCCGACAATAAAGAAATTAGTAGAAAAAAACATAATTTCGGCAGAAGAACGACTAAAAAAAAAATACTCTAAAAAATATGAAGATTTTATTGGTATCAATATGAAATTAAAAGACGAATCATTTTTAAATTCTATTATTGAAAGCCTATCAAAAGCACCTAAACAGAAAGAATTGTTAAGCGAATTTATTTACCTTACACATTTCGGAAGTGATAAATTTGAAGGATTAAAATCCGCTGATGAGTTTCTTAAATCGGATATATTAAAACACACCGGAGCCAAACAGTCTCATTTAACAGAGCTTGTAAAAAAAGAATATTTAATACAAACAAAAAAGGAAGTCTCTCGAATATACAGGGATATTGATTTAATAGAGGGCAAAAAAGACTTAAATACCTATCAGTTAAAAGCTTTGAAGTCTGTTCAAAAAGGATTTTTAGAGAAGGATGTTGTGTTATTGCACGGAGTAACCTCGTCCGGGAAAACAGAAATTTATATTCATTTAATTTCAGAACAGCTAAAAGCCGGGAAACAAGTTTTGTATTTACTTCCTGAAATTGCATTAACATCTCAAATAACCACACGTTTAGAAAAAATATTCGGGAATGAATTAGCGGTTTATCATTCGAAATTTAATGATAATGAACGTGTTGAGGTGTGGAAAGGAATGGAAGAAAAAAAATATAAACTGATATTAGGTGTTCGCTCTTCCGTTTTTTTGCCGTTTGAAAATCTTGGACTTATTATTGTTGATGAAGAGCATGAAAATACTTATAAACAATACAATCCGGCACCACGTTATAATGCCAGAGATGCATCAATAGTATCGGCAAAACTATACGGTGCAAAAGTTCTTTTGGGAACTGCAACACCATCAATAGAGTCTTATTATAATGCAAAATCCGGAAAATATGTTTTAGTTGAATTATTTCAAAGGTATAAAGAAATACAGTTGCCTGAAATTGAAATTGTGAATACGAGAGACGCTCGTAAACAACATAAAATGAAATCAATGTTCAGCGTACAAATGTTAAATGCCGTAAGTGAAGCTCTTGCCCAAAATGAGCAAATCATATTATTTCAAAATCGACGAGGGTTTTCTCCTTATATTGAATGTTCAAGTTGTGGTTATATTCCTAAATGTGAACATTGTGATGTCAGTTTAACGTATCATAAAATTAATAAACAATTAATTTGTCATTATTGCGGATATTCATTACAAGCCCAAAAAATGTGCAAATCGTGCCAAAAACTGACAATGGAAACCAAAGGTTTCGGAACACAAAAAATAGAAGATGAGTTGAAAATATTATTTCCTGATGTTAAAATTGCTCGAATGGATTTTGACTCCACAATCAGGAAAAAGGCGTTCTATAATATTATTTCAGATTTTGAAACCGGAAAAACAAATATCTTAATAGGAACGCAAATGATTTCAAAGGGTTTAGATTTTGAAAATGTCAGTTTAGTAGGAATTTTGAATGCCGATAATATGTTAAATTTTCCTGATTTCAGAGCCTTTGAAAGAAGTTTTCAGTTAATGACGCAAGTCAGCGGTCGTTCCGGTAGGAAAAATAAACAAGGGAAAGTAATAATTCAAACATCCGAGTCAAAACATCCTATTATATTGAATGTCAAAGAAAATAATTATAAGGAGATGTTCATCAGTCAATTAAGCCAACGTAAACAATTCAAATATCCGCCTTTCTACAGACTGATTCAAATATCAATTAAACATAAAAATAAAGAAATTGTTGATATGGCATCCGAACAACTTGCGTCTGAATTAAGAAGCCGATTCGGAAACCGAGTTTTAGGACCTGAATATCCGATAATTGCAAGAATCAAAAATTGGTACATCAAAACAATTTTGATTAAAATAGAACGAAATGTTTCGCATACAAAAGTTAAAGAAATAATAAACATTAAAATATTTCAAATAAAATCAAAAGATAACTTTAAATCTGTAATTTTTTCAACTGATGTTGATCTGATGTAATATGTTTTTCATACAGCCAAAGTCATGTGAGAAGAACAAGAGTAGGCATTAAATTTTTATTCGGCATTAAATTTTTTAAAAAATTCGATGAGATCTAAAAGTAGCTTTTTAACCGAACTGTCTTGCTCATTTTCATATGCAGCCTTTAAATCGGGCAATGCGGCTGTATATTCGGCATCTTTTAACAGTTTTGCCGCATGTTTTCTTACTTCTAAATTTATATCTCGCAACAAACCGATATTCCACCGCACGGCAGGACGCGAATGATAGGAATGTAACTCATCCATGGCTGCAATTTGTACTTGTGCGGTGTCGTTTAATAAATTCCAAAATAGTTTTTCTTCATTTTTTCGCAAGGCTTTATCAAAGAAAACAGCAGTGTCGTAAATTTCGGGTCTGATGTGAAATTCATCGTATGTTACAATTTCGTTGCCGGTAACAATCCTTACCATTCTCGGCACAATCCATCGCATTCCGGGTGTAGATTCGGGGTGTCCGGCAATTGCAAGTATTTTGCCTTTGCCTATGGTTTCACTAAACAAGAATGTTTTACCCGGTGTAATGCCTGCGGGAGCAAAGTTATCCGGACAAATATCCGAAACATATTTTCCGAATTCTGTATAGGAATTTAGCGTTGAATCTTTCAGTTGCATCACGGGTCCGTCGTAGTATTGCAGAAATGCTTTTTTCCCTTTCAGTTCCGGAAATACCTTTAAGCCTTCTTCCGTCAGGCTAAATTCCACTAAACCCCTGCCTCTGTTGTAATGTTCTCTGTCTAAATGTACTACATTTGATATATGTAAAGACGGATAGTTTTCGGTGGATAGTAACATATAAGCCCCGGCGCAAATTCCGATTATGCCTTTTCCTTCTTCTCTTACAAACTTTTGAACGATTTCTTTGCCTTTTTTTCCGAGATTATTAAGCTCTTTGCTGCCGCTGCCGCCGGGAAAAATCAAGGCATCAAATTCCGACAGTTTGCCTGAAAAAATTTCTGCTGCGGAAATTTCCTTGCCTGCAATGTTTTTATCAATTTTTAAGGCTTCAAGTGTTTCAATGACACATACTTCGCTTGCTCCGTTTCCGTTGAAAACGGCAACTTTTATTAAATTATCGTTTGATGCTTGCGGGTTCCGGTTTGTTGAATTATTGCAAGATATGAATAATAACAGT
>DYOF01000089.1 GCA_020720665.1 Acetofilamentum sp.
GTATCATTCAAGGTAAAATTTCAGAAAATTTCCCTGACAGCATTATAAAAATAAAAGATAAATGCGGAAATTTAATGGTTTACAAATATGAAGAAATTCAAAAAATACAAAATGATAATGTTAAACCTACTTACATTGAAAGCCAGCCCTTCCAAATAGGTTTAAAAACCGGACTTTACGCATTCGGAGGCAGTTATGATACCGGAGGCGGTTTGTTAATTTCAGGAACATACAAAGTAAATGATTATTTTTCGGCAGGGATTGTAAGCGGTATTGAATATTTCGATATTCCTGTTTTACCTGTCGCAGCTGAATTTCAGGCTGATATTTATAAGAGAAAAACAACACCTTATATATACGTCAACGGCGGTTACGGATTTAAATTAATCAGTGATGAAAAAAACGAAGAATATATTGCCGAATATACCGGGGGAATTATGTTTGGAACGGGTGTAGGTATTAAGAAAAGATTTTCTTCTGAATTTGCTTTGACATTCAGTGTCGGATACAGATATCAGCAGCGTAATGAAATGCGTGATTATTTATATCCTTCTCCTTGGACTTATGATTATAATAGATTATACAAATTAAACCGAACGGCAATTTTTGTCGGTTTTATATTTTAAAAAAAACCTGCTTTTGAGAAAAAGCAGGTTTTTTTAAAAAAAGTCAATACGTATATATTAAATAACTTTAACATTTACAGCGTTAAGGCCTTTTTTTCCTTCTTGCAAATCATATTCAACTGCATCACCTTCTCTGATTTCATCAATCAAACCTGATACATGTACAAAATATTCTTTTTTTGTTTTTTCATCCGTAACAAAACCAAATCCTTTGGAATCGTTAAAAAATTTTACTGTTCCTTTATTCATTATTGTGTATTAAAAAATTATATAATGCGACAAAGTTAATGCTATTTATTAATAATCAATCACTTTTTTAATTTTTTTATTTAAAATTTATTAAATTTTTATTTTAAGCGGAATTAAAACAGAAATTCTACTTTTGCATTTCATTTATAAGCCGGGAAATGAAACTTAAAGATATTTACGTAATTTTAGGAGTGTTTCTGCTATTATCTCCTTTTTTTCTTTTTGATGAAGTGTATAAATTTTATACAGATTTTAATTCATCTCACGGATTATTAACGGCATTTATAAAATTTGCTATATTAGCTACTTTCGGCGAATCGCTTGGTTTACGTATTCGAGAAGGTGTGTATAACCGAAGCGGATTCGGTATAATGCCTCGGGCAATTGTGTGGGGTTTGTTAGGAATTACCATTAAAATTGCATTTGTGATTTTTGCTTCCGGAACTCCTGCGTTTTTAAATTATTTAGGATTTGACGATGCTCAATCAGCTTTAAAAGGAGGTTTTTCCATTAATAAATTATTAACAGCTTTTTCAGTAAGTGTAGCCATGAATTTAGTTTATGCACCGGTTATGATGACTTTTCATAAAATTTCGGATACCCATATATTATTATACGGCGGAAAATTGAGTGCTTTAATTAAAAAGATACGTTTTGCTGAAATTTTTAAGTCAATCAATTGGGATATTCAATGGCATTTTGTTTTTAAAAAAACAATACCTTTTTTTTGGATTCCGGCGCATACCGTAACATTCCTTTTATCTGAAAACTTTCAGGTTTTATTTGCGGCTTTACTCGGTATTGCATTAGGATTAATATTAGCGGTTGCGAGTTTGAAGAATTAAAATATAAAATGTAAGGTATATTATTTTACACCTTACATTTTAGTAATAAAAAATCAGAATTTAATATTCATACCGATTAAGAAATTTATCCCCGCTTGAGGAAAATATCCGTCCGTAACATATTGTGTACCGCTATATGTATATCGGTAAATCCATGCATTTGTTTCATATTTCTCATTCAAAATATTATTTATAAACATATTAATACCGATTTCTTTAATTTGTTTTGTTCTGATTTTATAAGTTATTCTCAGATTGTTAAACAAATATGGGTTAAGGGAGCGTTCTTTGTTTGATGTATTGTCAATATATTGCCTGCTTACAAATTTTGAAGAAAGTCCGGTTTCAAAACCGTCAGTTATTTTAAAAATAAGCTCACTTCCGGCAATTACATCAGGTGAAAATGAAATATCAGATGATTCATAAAATTCAATATCTTGTTCCCATGTATCCCAATTATCAACAAATACAGTTAAGTTTTTAATTTTATTTTTGCTAAAAGCTGCATTTACATTCCATTCTACATTTTTTGATAACTTAAATCGAGCGTCTAATTCTAAACCTGTTCTGTAACTTTCAGGAATATTACTCATTATATATGCTCCGACATCATTTATTTCCCCTGTCAAAATCAATTGATTTTTATAATTCATATAATATAAATTGAAATTTATTGCTGCTTGTGATAAATTTAATCTGTAACCTGTTTCAAAATCAAATAATGTTTCCGGAACAAAAAATTCGTCTTCATCAGCATCTCTATAATTGCTGCGAGAAGGCTCTCTGTTGGCAACAGCGTATGATGCATAAATAGTTTGTGTTTCGGATAAATTATAATTGATACCTAATTTAGGGTTAAAGAAAAAATAAGGATGATTTTGAGAAAGTGTTCTTAAATCGTCATGTATTCCGTTAATTACATAATAAAGTTGCCTTATTTGTAAATCAGCCCAAATATTTAGTTCCCGGTTAATAAAATAGTTAACTTTTAAATATTCATTGAGTTCACTTTTTATACCTGAATTTCGATACCATTCATGGTTAATTGATGTTGAGTCGGCAAATTCAGACCAAATTATAGTTCCGTAGTGCAAGCCCTTATAATAATTCCATGCTCCTCCGAGTGTAATGTTTATATTATGTTTTGAATATTTTAATGAGTAAACGGCACCGTAAAATAAATTATCCAACCATTTTCTTCTTATTAAATCGGTACTTTCAATAGTATCATTTCCAATAAATAAGTTATTTAATCCGTAATCTTTAAAGTCTTCATCTTCTTTATATTGTTCGTAATAACCTTTCCCTTTGGTGTTGTGCAATGCTATATTAAAATTTAATGAGCGACTGAATGAACGTGTATAAAAAATTTGATAGTGAGTTTGTTTATATTTATCAATTTCATTTTCATATGAATAATAATTATATGTTCTGTTTGTTTGTAATGAATCTTTAGGAATGCCGTTCCATGCCTGATAGGTTTCTTCAAGACCGTTAAAAATATTTATTCTGAATAAATTTGATTTGTCCGCGTAAGTTCCTGAAACATGGAATGATTCCAAATCAGTTCTTGCTCTGTCAATATATCCGTCTGAATGAATTTTAGAATATCGAGCATCAAATGTAAAATGATTTCCTAATAATCCTGTACCTGTTTTGAAAGACGTCATCCCGGTATTGAACGACCCTCCGGTTAAATTAATTTCGGCATATGTATTCTTTTTTAACGTATTGGTAGTGAAGTTGATGTTTGCTCCAAACGCAGATGTCCCGTTAGTTGAAGTTCCTGCTCCTCTTTGTATTTGTATGTTATCTACAGAAGAAATAAAGTCAGGCATGTTTACCCACCAAACACCATGTGATTCAGAATCATTCAGAGGTATTCCGTCAAGGGTTATGTTTATTCGAGTCATATCAGTACCTCTTATCCACATAGAGGTATATCCGATTCCTGTCCCGGCATCTGACGACACTGTCATTGAAGGAGAAATATTCAATAAATACGGAATATCTTGTGCCGAATTGCCTTTTTCAATGTCTTCGATATTAATATTTGTGTAAGCAATCGGCGTGTATGAATCTGCTTTTAATGCCGATACAACAACTTCATCGGTAATAATATCTGAAATTTTTAAATTGAAATCAACTTTGATGTCCTGATTGTTAATCGAAACGGTTTTGTGTTGTGTTTCAAAACCCATATAAACTACTTCTATTGTATAATCTCCTTTTTCAAGGTTTTTAAAGATAAATGTACCATTCTTGTCTGTAGTTACAAGTAATTTATTTTCGGGCAGTTTAACTGTTGCACCAAAAACATTTTTGCCTTCATTATCGGTAATTGTACCTTTAATGTTCTGAGCTTTAAGGCTTAAACATAAAACGGGTAAAATTAGTAAAAGAATAAATTTTTTCATTTGGTTGATGTTTTAAATTCATAATTAATTTAATAACATCAGGGAATTGAAATTGAAAGATTAGGCATCTCCCTGCATCGGCATTATCCGTATCAGGTTCAAAGGGTCTAATCTCAGCCTGTAATTTAAGGCACCCCTGATTAATAAGGCAAATATAATACTATTTTTAGGTTTACGTGCAAGTATAAATTTTATTTTGTTAAAAAGTTCTTAAAAATTTGTTTCTTTACAATTCAAATTACATACTTTATGCAATCTATCAGAGAGCTGTTTAAAATCGGAAACGGACCGTCCGGCAGTCACACAATGGGACCCAAAAAAGCAGCGGAAATTTTTGCTGAAAAAAATCCGAATGCAGTATCATTTAAAGTGTTTTTATACGGAAGTTTGGCTTTAACAGGAAAAGGTCATATGACAGATTATATTATTGAAAAAACATTACCGAAGCCGGTAGAAATAATTTGGAAATATGATGAACAATTGCCCTTGCATCCGAACGGAATGCTTTTGGAGCTCAAAGAGCATTGGATGCAGCTATTTATGTTATACATTCTGACGGGCGACATATGATTTCTTTTGATAACGTTGTTGAGGTTATGGAACAAACCGGTCATGATTTACCGAGTTTGTATAAAGAAACTTCACAAGGCGGTTTGGCTACAATAGGTATTAACGGTCGAGACCCGAAAACAAATAAACCCTTTCAAAAATAAAATCAGAATAGAAAAAAATAATGGGAGAACATAATAAATTAGGTGTGGCAGGTGAAGATGCCGCAGTTGAATTTCTGATTAAAAAATCTTATTTAATCAGGCACAGAAATTGGCAATTTGGTCATTTAGAAATAGATATTATTGCCGAGTTTCGAAATCAGATTGTTTTTATAGAAGTTAAAAGTCGTAGCGGAACCTTTTTTGAACAACCGTTTCAAGCAGTTACAAAATCAAAACAAAAATTTATTATTAAAGTAGCCGAAGCATATATTAATAAATTTGATATTGATTTGGAAGCTCGTTTCGATATAATATCTATAGTTTTTCAAAACGGAAAATTTCAAATTGATCATATTGAAGATGCCTTTTATCCGATGGTTTGATGAAATTATAAAATGTAATAAATTGTAGTGTTAAAAGATTTATTTTTTTTCGGTATAATCACCGACAATTTTATTTTTCAAAATCTCAGAGTATATATTTTTATCATTTAAAATATCAACCGCTTTTTTAAATGATTCGTCAAGTTCATTGAATACAATATAAAACTCATTTTCACTCCAACAATCGTAAGCAATTAAAGCTTTTAAGTGGTTAGTAACATGTTTATTGTTAATAAGTTCATTAATTTCGGAGGCATTAGTTTTCTTATCTGCATCTAAATATTCAATTAGTTTTTCAATAAACGCTTTATTAATGTCGAATGAAGCGTTAAAAGTATTAAAATCGGTATAATTCAATCGAATAGTATTGCGTTCCTTTTCAGTATATAAATGAATAAATTCATTTATCTTACCTGTTGATAAATTATTTTTATAAATATCGGGGTATTTCATCGTATCAAGTTCAATAAAAATATCAGGCATAATACCTCCGCCGCCGTATAGAATACGATTATTGTTTAATGTATAATATTTTAACAACGGGTTGAATTTTATACTGTCTTTATGCATCAGTTCACCGTTTTCCATTCGAACAGAAATTTCATTTCTATATGAATCAATATCATGTGTATAGGGTTTTTGAATGTTCCTGCCTGACGGAGTATAATATTTTGCGATAGTCAGTCGCATAACCGAACCATCAACTAAAAAGTACGGTTTTTGAACCAATCCTTTTCCGAAAGAACGCCGTCCGATAATAATTCCTCTGTCCCAATCTTGAATTGCTCCGCTCACAATTTCACCTGCAGAAGCAGTTGTTTCATTTATTAAAATAACTAAATTTGATTGAGTAAATTTTCCGTTTGACAGAGTTTTATATTCTTTTTCAGGGTTTTTAACTCCTTTTGTGTATAATACGGTTGTGTTTTGTTTTAAGAAAAATTCGCATAAACTTATTGAAACATCCAAATATCCTCCTGAATTATTTCGTAAATCTAATATTATTTTGTCGGTATTTTTTAAAGCCAGTTCTTCAACCGCTTGTTTAAATTCTCTGATTGAAGTTGAGGAAAAACGGTTTAGTTTAATATAGCCAATATTTTCATTTACTCGATATGCCGCATCAATACTTTTTACCGGAATACTGCCTCTGACAATTTTAATAACTTCAAGTTCTTTTTGCTTATTTCGTTTAACTGAAATAGTTACAGAGCTCCCTTTCTCTCCGCTTAATAGATTCTTAAGTTTTTCATCATTTAATCCGGTTCCCGCAATTGTATCATCTTCAATTTTAATAATTCGGTCACCGGCAAGTACTCCGGCTTTTTCTGACGGTCCGTTTTCGATAACGGAAATAATCAGAACCGTATCTTTAATAATGTCATATGTGATACCTATCCCGACAAAACTTCCGTTTAGCCCTTTGTTTATTTCATCATATTCGTCCTTATCAAAATAAACCGAATGCGGATCTAATTCTTTAAGTGTTGCAATGATTGCACTTTTAACTATTTTATTGTCATCAACACTATCAACATAATAATTATTGATATTTTCTAAAACCTGATTATATTTATAAATTTGGTCTTGCTCAATTTGTGCATTTAATTGTAAATTTAAAAATATTAACAAACTGATATAAGAAAATTTTATCGACATTTAGATTTTGTTTTATTATTTATAACGAAATAAATATAATAAGAGTTGCATTAATAAGTAAATTTATGAAAAAAATCGGAATTTTATTAATTATTATAGTATTGAATCTTGTTGATGTTAAGGCTCAAATTCATTTTAATTTTTTTAAACCCGTAAATTTTGCCTCAAGTTTTATTGCGGAAACCCGAAGTGATATTATTAAATTAGAAACCGGGTATATAAATAAACCGGATAAAAATTATTATAATTCCGGTATTAATGAAAGACCGATAATCGAATCCCGTTTCGGATATAATTTTCCAATTTTTACATACAGAAAACAAAATTATCAAATATATTTCGGCTTACCCGGAGGTGCTGTAACTTTAACGGATATGTTTGAAGAAAAAACGGCACCGGTTATTAATACAGATTATTGGTTCGGAACGGAACTTCGATTTATATTTTATCCGATTGTAACCGGTAAATTCTTAAAAAATTTTGCAGTTAAATTACAACCTGTTTTTCATGAAAGTACGCATCTCGGAGATGAATTTGCTATTCACGGTTATGAGGAAATTGCTGATTTTCAACGAATAAATATTTCTTATGAGGCATGGAATCTTGCATTGATATTAAATGATACGGATACTTTAAAAGGAAATGTTTTATCATTCAAAGCCGGAATACAAAATTTGTGGAATAAAAAAGAAGGATTTTATTTTACAGACAGTATTGAAGTAAAGGGCAGCTTAATTAAAAGTTCTGAAAAATCATTTGAGTATTTTTTTACAATAAATTATGAACGAACGAAAGGATTTCTTGCGTCTGAAAACTGGAAAAATGTGTTATCTGCAGAAATAAATAACAGAATAAAATTATCTTATGATACGAATATAGATGAAGCACGAATTTGGAGTGTAAATTCATATTTCGGGTGGGAATACAATCGGTTTTCCGGACACTTTAAAAATTTCGGCTTTTATTTCAGATATTATCAAGGCTTAAATCCTCATGGACAGTTCCGCAATACTTCCGGTTTTAATTTCAAAGGAATTAGTATTGTATTAAAATAGAATTTTATTTCTTTGCTGTCGGAATGAAAGAATTTTTAACACATCCGGTTTTCAATATTATTAAAACAACTGTTGCAGAAAAGGCAACACAAGTATATGTAATAGGAGGCTATGTAAGAGATTTGATTTTGAAACGCCCGTCAAAAGATATCGATATTGTTGTAATCGGAAACGGTATTGAAATGGCTCAAATCGTTTCTTCTAAATTAAAAGGAACGCCCAATGTAACAATTTTCAAACGTTTTGGAACAGCAATGTTTAAATATGATGATATCGAATTTGAATTTGTCGGTGCCCGCAGAGAATCTTATACACCGGATTCAAGAAAACCTGCAATTGAAGAAGGCAGTTTGGAAGACGATCAAAATCGCAGGGATTTAACAATTAATGCTCTGGCAATCAGCTTACGTCCTGAAAACTTCGGCGAATTAATTGACCCTTTCGGTGGTTATAACGACATACATAACAAAATAATCAGAACACCTGCCGACCCCTTAATTACATTTTCAGATGATCCGCTTCGAATGATGAGAGCAATTCGTTTTGCATGTCAATTGAATTTTGAAATTTTTCCCAAAACACTTCGAGCAATTAAAGAAAATCGAGAACGCATTAAAATAATTTCGAGAGAACGCATTACCGATGAATTAAATAAAATAATTTCTTCCGAAAAACCATCAAAAGGATTTAAACTTTTGGATAAAACCGGGCTGTTAGAAATAATATTCCCGGAATTTACAGCTTTAAAAGGCATTGAAACAAAAAATGGTTTGAGTCATAAAGATAATTTCATTCATACGCTTCAAGTACTTGATAATATTGCTTTAAAAACCGATAATTTATGGCTTAGATGGGCAGCCCTTTTACACGACATTGCAAAACCGATTACGAAACGTTTCGGAAAACAAGGTTGGACATTTCACTCCCATGAATTTGTGGGGAAAAATATGATTCCCGAAATATTTAAGCAAATGCGATTGCCTTTAAATGAGAAAATGCAATATGTACAAAAAATTGTATTGCTTCATTTAAGACCGATAGCCTTAGTACAAGAAGAAGTTACTGACTCGGCAGTTCGTCGCTTATTATTTGAAGCCGGCGATGATGCCGATGATTTAATGATTTTGGCAAAAGCTGATATAACATCAAAAAATGAAAAAAAAGTCAAACTGTTTCTCAAAAACCTTGAAATTGTCTGTCAAAAATTAAAAGAAGTTGATGAAAAAGATAAAATCAGAAATTGGCAACCTCCCATAAGCGGAGAAGTCATTATGCAAACTTTCGGTTTAAAACCTTCAAAAGATATAGGTATTATTAAAGATGCAGTCAGAGAAGCAATTATTGACGGAATTATACCGAATGAATATAACGCTGCTTTTTCGTTTATGTTAAAAATTGCTTCTGAAATGAGTTATTTTCCTATATAGAAAAAATTACTTTAGAATTGATAAATAAATTAAT
>DYOF01000209.1 GCA_020720665.1 Acetofilamentum sp.
TAATTTCCGAATAAGCTCCTTTGTCTTTTTCTGTTCTATTTAAAACAGGTCTTTTGTATTGATTTACAATTTGCATTCCGGCTCTTTCGGCAATTGTCGGATACATATTGTATTTGTCGTTTGAAACAAGAAAAATATCGTAATTGTCTTGTAAATATTGTTTTGTGTTGATTAAAACCTGTGATATTCCTTCGATATATGATTTTTGGGCTTCCTTTCCTTGTCCTTTAAATAATGGTCCTATTTCAAGTTCATCATTACGTTCAAAACCGAATAAGTCATATGCGTAAGCGTGTTGTTCATGATAATCAATTAACCCGACATAAGGCGGACTTGAAAAAATGCCTTTTATTTTTTGTTTTTCGACTAATTCTCCAAAAGTTTTGTTTTTCTCTTTAAGTTTTTCAAATATGTTGATATTTCTTGCATCGCCTTGCAAACAAGTTTGATATACAGGTTTTCTGAGTTTTGAATATTCTGCTAACCTTGTGATTGTATCTTTACTGTATCGCTCCCACCACGAAAGTATTGAAAATAATGGTTTACATATTTTTCCGTGTTTTCCGCAATAATAAGTTTCTGTAACCGGTTCTTTTAATGTTGCTAAATCTGCGTGTGTTGTTGCTCTGCAAGAACGAATTGTTCGGCTAAGAATTATTGTTATAATTTTCTTTGTCGTCGGGTTTTGGATGTATTTAAGTTGCTCAAAAACAAAGTCAATTTCATTTTTTACAGGTTGTAAATACCACTTTTCAAGAAAATTATCTGATTTGTCTTGTTTTATTTTTAAATTATATTTCTTGGCAAGTTTTTCAAATACAGGTCTAAATTCATTTTCTTTTTCAGCGGTGTATGTTTTTTCGTCAATTAGTTTTTGTCTTGCCTTAATTTTAAATTCCGGCGATGGAAAATATTGTTTGTTGAAAATATTAAGTTCTTCAAGTAGTTCATTTTCAAAGTTTAAATTATTTTTTTCTGATATAAATTCTTTGAGCAGATTTGTAATTCTTGAAATTTCATTATGTAAATCCTGAAAATCTGCTCGACTTACTTTCACATTTGCAATCAATGTGTTAAATGCCGAAATATCAATTCCGATGGCGTGCATTCCTAATTCACCGGCTTGCACCATAGTTGTACCGCTACCTGAAAATGGGTCTAAAACAATATCTCCTTTTTTGAAATATATTTCCTTTTTAAAATTGTCGGTGTGGTCATCTAAAAAATATTCAACAAGTTGCGGAATAAATTTACCTTTGTATGGATGCAATCTGTGAACATGCTTTGTAGTATCTTTTTCTTTACACCAATCAAAAGACAAAGTCCAATTCAAATCATCTCCCAATTTCTCTTTCCAATCAGTTTCTCGTTGTCCGTTAAGACTTTCGTAATATTTAATTAAATCCTGTTTGAGAACTGTTGTAGTTCCGTTATTTCCTTGCTTTTTAATTCTGCCGTATTGAATTAAATACGAAATATTGGAAGGCGTTACATTTTTTTGTAAATATTCACTTGCCCAGTCTGCTGCTTCTTTTATTGTGAAAATTTCAGTCATTTAATGTTTATTTTGTTATTTCTGCAAAAATACAGTTTTATTAGTTAAGTTTCTATTTACACTGTTTTTTTTGAATTGTTGGTAACGAAAAATGGTAGCCGTAGTTGCCGGATTTACAGCACTTTCGTATCAATTTA
>DYOF01000210.1 GCA_020720665.1 Acetofilamentum sp.
AATGCCTGTCATTCGTGTAAATAAACAAGACGACTTTGTATAAATTCAGGAATTTGTACAATTTATTTTTAAAAGTTTTAAAATTGTTTTTTCGTTTATATTAATTTCGCAGCATAAACGTTTTTTCAGATGCATATTGTTAAATTTTTTTTGTCGTTGTTTCTATCAATATTTTTTTTAATTGAAAGTAAAGCACAATTTTCTAAAACCGAATATGAAGCTCTCAAAAAAGAAATAGACAAAGCCGAGAAATTGGGCGGTTCCGGAAAATATGCCGAAGCAATAGAAATTTATAAAGCTATGTTTGCACTTGTTCAAAACACTGATTCTGCATCGTTGAAAGCTGAATTGTTGAATGACATCGGCTTGATGTACGATTATTCTGCTGACTATGAGCAGGCGTTAAACCATTACTTAAACGCATTGAAAATATGCGAAAAATATAATTTAATAAAGCAAAAAGCTCATACTTATAATAATATCGGGGCTTTATTTTTTTTACAAAGCAAATACGATGACGCACTTTCGTTTTTCGAACTTTCGCTCAAAACCGAAATTATTGCAGAAAACGAGCAAGGAAAAGCGCAATCATACGAAAATATCGGAATTATTCATAAAAAACTAAGCCGTTTCGATAAAGCGGAAAGTTTTTATCTTGATGCTTTCGAAATCTATAAAAATTTGCAAGATTCGGTTTCAATTGCCGGTATCTTTCATAATTTAGGCGAGTTGTTTCTGATTCAAAAAAAATATTCGAAAGCCTTGGAATTTTTCATTTCGGCATTCGAGATTGAAAAAAAAACGAAATATCTCGAAAGTCAATGTTATACTCTTAACAGCCTGAGTGAGACATATTTGGCAATAAAAAACTACAACAAAGCCGAGGAATTGTGCCGTCAAAGTTTAACCCTTTCCGAAAACATAAAATTTATTGACCAAAAAAAATACTCTTACGAACTTTTTTCGAAAATTATGGAGGAAAAATCAGATTTCTCGTCTGCATTGAAATATTATAAATTGTTTAAACAATTAAACGATTCAATTTTTAACACTGATAAAGACCAAAAATTTGAGGAACTTCATGTTAAATATCAAACCGAAAAAAAAGAAAACACCATTGCCCGACAAAATGCCGAACTGGCAAACGAAAAAAATAAACTTTTGTTCGTAATAATTTTGTCCTTTATTTTTGTCGGATTTTCAATAGCATTGTCGATATTCCATTACAGAAAAATGCGAGCATACAAAACCTTAGTGCAACTCAATATCGAAATCGCGGAAAAGAACTTACCCCTTGCAACAAAAATTAAACCTATTGATTCCGATAACGAAACCTTTATTGCTATCAGAAAGCAACTTTCTGATTTAATGGAAACAGAGAAACCATATTTAAAAAACAATTTCTCAATTGACGATTTAGCGGATGCACTCGAAACGAACAGCAAATATATTTCGAAAATTATTAATGATTATTGCGGCAGTAATTTCAGTACATACATCAACAAGCGAAGAATAGAATATGCTCGAACATTGTTGCTCAACCCTGATTATGACAATTTAACGCTGCAAGCCGTTGCCGAAATGTCCGGGTTCGGTAATCGTGCAACTTTTATTAATGCCTTTAAAAAATATACGGGTGTAACCCCATCGTATTTTTTAACGCATAAAAACGAAATTTTACTTTAAGGAAA
>DYOF01000090.1 GCA_020720665.1 Acetofilamentum sp.
TTAATAGATATAAACGCCATAGCGTAGGCTTTCATGTTTTTAATCATAGAAACCAAACCGTTTGCGCGAGTCGGTGATAAATTTTCATGTAAACCTATTTTTTCAATAAAAAACAAATCTGCGTTCATTATTTCTTCAGGTGAACGGTTGCTTAAAACTCTGATTAAAAGGGCTATAATGCCTTTGGTAATTATTGCATCACTGTCGGCTGTAAATTCTATTACATTGTTTTTTAATTCTGCATTTAACCAAACTCTTGATTGGCAAGCTTGTATTAAATTAGACGGAACTTTATTTTTATCATTAAAAGGTGTTAAAGAATTTCCGATTTCAATTATATATTCATATTTGTCCATCCATTCGTCAAATAGTGAAAACTCTTCAATAATTTGATTTTGTGCTTCGTTAATTGTCATAATATTATTCCTTAATCAAACATTTTTTTTATGCGTAAAAGACCTTCATACAATTGGTCTATTTCTTCTTTGGTGTTATATATTGCAAAACTGGCTCTGACGGTTCCTTGTATTCCGAAGAGTTTCATTGCAGGTTCGGCACAATGAGTTCCGGTTCTTACCGCTATACCTAATTTATCTAAAATCATGCCGATATCGTAGGGATGAATTCCGGAAAGTAAAAATGATACAGCCGAAGTTTTATGTTCGGAATTTCCGATAATTTGCAAACCGGGAATTTCTGATAATTTAGCTTCTGTATATTTTATAAGTTCGGTTTCATAGCTGTTGATTTGTTCAAGACCTATTTTTCGGATAAATTTTATAGCTTCTGAAATGCTGACAGCTCCGACATAATTTGAAGTACCGGCTTCAAATTTAAACGGAAGTTCAGCGTACTCTGTTTTTTCAAAAGAAACGCTTTTTATCATATCACCTCCGCCTTTATACGGCTTTAAGGTTTCTAAAAGTTTCTTCTTTCCGTAGAGAACTCCTATTCCTGTTTCTGCATATATTTTATGTCCTGAAAACACATAAAAATCACAATTTAAGCCCGTTACATCAACCGCTAAATGTTGAACTGCTTGTGCTCCGTCAATTAAAACCTTAGCCCCAAATTTATGAGCTTCATCAATTATCATTTTTATCGGGTTTATAATTCCGATTGAATTTGAAACATGAGCAACGGCTACTAATTTTGTTTTTTCTGAAAGGAGTTTTTTATATTCGAGAATGTTGAGTTCTCCGTTTATATTTGCAGGAAGAACTTTAAGAGTTGCTTTTTTTCGTTCGCAAAGCATTTGCCAAGGAACGATATTGGAATGGTGTTCGGTTTCCCCGACAATTATCTCATCGCCCTCATTTACAAGAGTTTCACCGAATGAAAAGGCTACTAAATTAATTGAATCGGTTGTTCCGCTTGTAAAAATTATTTCTTCTTTAGTTTCGGCATTCAAAAATTGCTTAATTGTTTCTCTGGCACCCTCATATTCTTCTGTTGCTTTGTTACTTAAATAGTGAACACCTCTGTGAATATTCGAATTGAATTCGGTATAAAAGGATTGAATTTTGTTAAGTACAGAGACAGGTTTTTGTGTAGTAGCTCCGCTATCGAGATATATCAAATTTTTACCGTATATTTTTTGTGCTAATATCGGGAATTCGCTTCTTATTTTGCTGACATCAAACATAATTTCTATTTTTCACAAGCGGGACAAATTTTAACATGGCACAAACTTTCAGGTTCTTGCCCTTTTAATTTTTTGTTTACCAGATAGTTAACATAGTCTCTATATGGTTTAACAGTAATATGTTCAATTATATCACCTATAAAAGCGGTCATTAACAGGGTTTTAGCTTTTAATTCAGGAATGCCTCTGGTTTTCATATAAAATAACGCTTCTTTATCAATTTGCCCGGTTGTTGAACCGTGAGAACAACGAACGTCATCAGCATAAATTTCTAATTGCGGGCGACTGTGTGCTTTAGAATTATCGGTCAGCAAGATATTTCTGTTAGATTGGGCTGCATCTGTTTTTTGAGCATCGGGTGCAACAAAAACTTTTCCGGTAAAAACGGTTTCAGCTTTATTGTCAATAATACCTTTATACAATTGATTGCTTTTACAATTGGGTTTAGAATGTTTAATACTTACGTAATTATCAATATGTTGCTCTTTGTCGGGGAAATAAATTCCTTGTAAATCAGATTCGCAATACTCACCAAGTAAGTCAATATGTATTTCGTTTCTTACTAAGGAACCACAAAGAGTTGATGTGTTTGAAAGAAACTTACTGCCGTTTAATTGGTTTACATAGGTATTATTTACAATTGATGCAGTATCTCCCTCACCCTCAAAAACATAGAACTCAATATCGGAATTTTCGGAACAAATAATTTCAGTTGCAACATTATTAAATGTAAAATCTTCCGAGAGCGAATGGTATGTTGTTAATATTTTTGCATGAGAATTTTTTTCTGCAATAATAAGGTTGTGTGCTTGTGAAATTGTTTTTTGATTATTCCCGTAAATAAAGTTAACTATATGTATCGGATGTTCTACAATAACATTTTCGGGGATATGAATAAATATACCGTCTTCGGCATATGCAGAATTATATGCTGCAAAAAAATTTGATTTATATAAATTTGTTGAGCCGTAATATTTTTTAAATGAATTTGATTTCTGATTTTTTTTAATTGAACCCATCTGAATACCGGAGGTTTTGTTAAAATGTGAGTATTCATCAGAAAAATGTCCGTTTATTAAAACCAATCGGTCGGCGTTAATTTCATTAAACGAAAACGTATTTACGTATTTAAGCGGAACGCTTTCTTTTTTTCCTAAAATATATTTATGGTTTAGTATTGAATTGACATTCGTATTTCTCCATTCTTCTGTTTTAGAATGAGGAAGGGATAATTTATTTAGTTCATTTTGAATTTCAATTAATAAATCTTTCTTTGTCGGAGAACTGTTATTACGTTGCAGATTTATTAATTCAGCTTTCTTTTCGTTTAGGTTTGTCATAATATCTATTGATTATCGGCATCATTTTTTATTTCATCATATCCGGTGTTTTCTAACTCTGATGCGAGTTCTTTGCCTCCTGTTTTTACAATTTTACCGTTATATAAAACATGAACAACATCCGGAACAATATAATCTAACAAGCGTTGGTAATGGGTAATAACAATTGAAGCATTTTCTTTTGTTTTCAGTTTATTAACTCCGTTTGCAACAATTTTCAGAGCATCAATATCTAAACCGGAATCTGTTTCGTCTAAAATAGCTAAATCCGGTTCTAACATAGCCATTTGAAACACTTCGTTTTTCTTTTTTTCACCACCGGAAAAACCTTCGTTTACGGCTCTGCCTTCTAATTTGGCATCCAGTTCAACAAGAGCTTTTTTTTCTTTGATGTATCTTAAAAATTCTGCGGCATCCATTGGTTTTAAACCTTTGTGAATGCGATGTTCATCTAATGCCGCGCGCATAAAATTTGTAATACTGACTCCGGGAATTTCAACCGGATATTGAAAGGCTAAAAAGATACCTTCACGAGAACGTTCTTCCGGTTCCATTTCTAAAAGATTTTTTCCTTTAAAAATAACTTTGCCGCCGGTAACATTAAAAATATCACGTCCGGCTAAAACGGAAGCCAAAGTACTTTTTCCTGATCCGTTTGGACCCATTATTGCGTGAACTTCGCCGGGTTTAACTTCTAAATTAATTCCTTTTAAAATTTCTTTGCCGTTAATTTCGGCTTTTAAGTCAATTATTTTAAGCATTTTAATTTTTTTGTAATAGTTTAAAATAGTATAAAATTGAGGCGGAGAATACCTGATTTTGATTAAACCATAGATATTTTGTTGATGTTTCGGGGTCAAAAACATTTGTTAAGCCTTGTGCATACATTAAGCGTATTTCAACGGTACTTGTTTTAAAATTAAAACTATAACCGGTTCCGGCGTTTAAACCGAATTCGAATTTGTTATCAATAGTTGTTTTAAAAACTTGTCCGTATGTTTCCGTTATCGGTTTTAATGTATTATTAATTGAATGTGCTGTATGAAAACCTGCATATAGATTAACACACGTTCTTTTTTTACCCATTCTGATGTTCATTAATGGCGTAAATTCAATATAATCGGCAGTGTATGTAAAAACAACGGGCAATGTTTCTGTTCCGTCTGTATTAATGTTAAATACCAGGTTTCCTTTTTTGGGGATATAGTTTAGGTCTATTGATAATCCCACATATCGTTCTGAAAAGTTTTTATATGAAATCCCTCCTGAAATTGTTTTAAAATATGGGTTTGGAGGATAGTAAACTCCGTCTGTTTCATAAATTAAAAATAAAGAGCTGATATTTGCAGAAATTTGTATGCCGATATAATGTTCGTTTTCAAATTTATTTTCCTGCGAAAAAGAAATAATATCAAAAAGAACGAGTAATATTATAATATAAGATTTTTTCATTTTATCCGACACTTCCTTCAAGGGTAATTGATAATAATTTTTTGGCTTCTGTTGCAAATTCCATCGGTAATTTGTTTAAAACTACTTTCGCAAAGCCGTTTACAATCAAACTGACGGCACTTTCGTTATCTAAACCTCGCTGTTTGCAATAAAATATTTGTTCTTCTGATATTTTTGATGTTGTTGCTTCATGCTCAACTATTGCTCCCGAATTGTTAACATCAATATACGGAAATGTATGAGCACCGCATGCATCACCTATTAAAAGCGAATCACATTGCGAAAAATTACGAGCATCGGAAGCTGTTTTTTTAATATCAACCAAGCCCCTGTATGTATTATTGCTTTTTCCTAATGAAATACCTTTTGAAATTATTGTACTTTTTGTGTTTTTCCCTATGTGAATCATTTTTGTTCCGGTATCGGCTTGTTGATAATTGTTTGTTACGGCAACCGAATAAAATTCACTGACAGAATGATTTCCTTTCAAAACGGTACTCGGATATTTCCAAGTAACAGCAGAACCTGTTTCAACTTGAGTCCAAGAAATTTTAGAAAAATCGCCTTTACAGATTCCTCGTTTGGTTACAAAATTATAAATTCCGCCCTTTCCGTTTTTATCACCCGGATACCAGTTTTGAACCGTAGAATATTTTATTTCAGCATCCTTCATGGCAATCAATTCAACCACAGCTGCATGCAGTTGATTTTCATCTCTTTGCGGCGCTGTGCATCCTTCAAGGTAACTGACATAACTGCCTTCATCGGCAATAACAAGTGTTCTTTCAAATTGACCGGTATTCGCCTGATTAATTCTAAAGTATGTTGATAATTCTACCGGACAACGGACACCTTTCGGAATATAAGCAAATGAACCGTCGGTAAAAACAGCCGAATTTAAAGCAGCATAATAATTATCACTATAAGGAACAACGGTAGCAAGGTATTTCTTTATCAGTTCAGGATGTTCTCTTATCGCTTCACTTATTGAACAAAATAGTATTCCTAATTCTTTTAGTGTTTTTTGAAATGTGGTATGAACCGAAACACTGTCCATTACAACATCAACGGCTACCCCGGCAAGTATTTTTTGCTCTTCTAAGGGAACACCTAATTTATTAAAGGTTTCAATAATTTCCGGGTCAACCTCATCTAAACTGTTGAATTTTGGTTTATTTTTAGGTGATGCGTAATAACTGATTTCTTGAAAATCGGGTTTTGGATATTTTAATAATGCCCAATTTGGTTCTTCTAATGTTTTCCAGTATTTAAACGCCTTTAATCGAAATTCTTTCATGAACTCGGGTTCTTCTTTTATTTCAGATATTGCACAAATAATTTCTTCATTCAGCCCTTTCGGAAACACGTCCATTTCAATGTCTGTAACAAAGCCGGCTTCGTAATCTTTATTTTTTAACTCATTTATAAGTTTGTCTTCTTTTTTCATTTCCCCTTAATTTTTTATTTAGACTTATTCTAAATAATATACAAATGTAAATAAATAGTCAATAAAAAAACAAATGTACAAATATTTGCTTGTATTTTTTTTCTTTAAAATACTATATTTACAAATTAAAATCTAAATGTTATGAAACTCACATAAGAAACTATTTTTGACACAGTATGCATGACGAAATGAATTCATTAATTAAGTTTAGATAAAAGATGGTGTTTCTGTGTGCAGAGAAAAACAAACACTATAAATAAGTATAAGCATACAATTTGCAGATTATTAATTATAAAATTTTTGAACCTATGAAAAAACGACATTTATTTGTACTTGTATTCCTTTTTGGCTTCAGTTTACTTTTATTGAACAGCTGCTATACAAAAAAGAAGGGAATTGTACCTTGCCCCGGACACGGTTCTGTTCAAATTGAAAAAACAACAAACAGCATTCTTTCTTTTAACAAAGTATAAGGTTTAATCTTTTTTTGTGATTGATTTTAACAGTATAAAAACGAAGTTTTCCGGAGAATTATATTCTGATGAAACACATCGCCTGATATATTCAACAGATGCGTCCGAATATAAAGAAAAACCGCTTGCGGTAGCCTTTCCTAAACATAGTAATGATGTTAAGGCATTAATTGAATTTGCACATAATAATAAGGTATCACTTATTCCGAGAGGTGCAGGCACATCATTAGCCGGGCAAGTTACGGGAAGCGGAATTGTAGTTGATGTTTCTAAATACATGAACAAAATTCTTGAGTTTGATATCGAAAATAAACGGATTAAGGTTCAGCCGGGTGTTATTTTATCAGAATTGAACACTTTTTTAAAACCCTACAATTTATTTTTCGGTCCGGAAACTTCAACAGCAAACAGGTGCACAATCGGCGGAATGGCAGGAAACAACGCCTGTGGTTTGCATTCACTTGTTTACGGTAGTACCAGAGACCATACGCACTCAATTAAAGCTTTGTTAAGTGATAATTCTGAAATAGAGTTCAAAGAATTAAACCTAACAGAATTTCAAAGGAAGCTATCAACAGATTCACTTGAAGGTAAAATTTATAGACAAATTTACAGCGTATTATCTGACAATGAATTTCAAAAGGAAATTTCAGAACACTATCCTGACAAAGAAATTACCAGAAGAAATACCGGATATGCTCTTGATTTACTCGTAGAAAATTCAGTTTTCGGAACAAATGAAAAAGGATTTAATTTTTGTAAATTACTATGCGGCTCAGAAGGAACTTTAGCATTTTTTACAGAAATAACCTTAAATTTAATTGAACTTCCTCCAAAATATAATACCTTATTTATTGTACAATTTGAGAAATTCAATCAAATTTTTGATGCCAATTTAATTGCATTAAAATATTCACCTACCGCTATTGAATTAACTGACAAAACAATACTTGAACTAACGAAATTTAATAAAGAATTAAAAGAAAAACGCTTTTTTTTAAAAGGAAATCCTGAAGCCGTTTTAATTATTGAATTTGCAAGCCCGCAAAAAAATGACATAGAAAAAACCTGCGAGCGATTAGAGAATGAATTAAAAACTAAACACTTAGGATACCATTATCAAACCGTTTGGGACGATGATATAAATAAAGTTTGGGAGTTGAGAAGAGCCGGCTTAGGCATTTTATCGAATATGAAAGGAGATGCTCGTCCGGTAAGTTTGATAGAAGATACCGCTGTAAGAGTTGATAAGTTGGAAGCCTATATTAATGATATTCAAAACTTATTAAATAAACACAATTTGAAATGTGTATATCATGCACATATCGGAACAGGAGAATTACATATAAGGCCCGTTATTAATCTGAAAGATTCAGAAGAACTTAAAGTTTTTAAAACAGTGGCTTATGAAACAGCTCATATCGTTAAAAAACATAAAGGTTCATTAAGCGGAGAACACGGAGACGGCAGATTACGAGGCGAATTTTTGTCATTAATGTACGGAGAAAAAATATACAAAGCCTTTAAAGAAATCAAACATACTTGGGATTCGCAATCGGTTTTCAATGCAGGTAAAATTATTGACACACCACAAATTGATAAATTTTTAAGATACAATACCGGGCAGAGAGAAAAACAAATAGAAACAGTTTTTGATTTTTCGGATAGCGGCGGTTTCATCAGAACAACTGAAAAATGTAAGGGTTCAGGAGATTGCATAAAGCCTTTAAGTGCAGGAGGTATGATGTGTCCGTCATACAAAGCCACATCTGATGAAAAAAACTCTACGCGTGCTCGTGCAAATCTGTTAAGAGAAATCATCAGCAACGAAAATAAGCCGTTTAAAAATAAAGACTTATACGAAATTTTAGACCTTTGCCTTTCGTGTAAAGCCTGCAAAACGGAATGCCCGTCAAATGTTGATATTACCAAGCTAAAAGCTGAATTTTTGCAACACTATTACGATAATAACGGCGTTCCGCTACGTGTACGAGCGGTTGCCTACATAAAAAAAATAAATCATATTCTTTCAAAATTTCCTAAACTCAGCAATGCTTTTTTAGGAAATTCATTCATTTTAAGCATTTTAAATAAATTAACAGGATTTTCAGCTAAAAGAAAGATTCCCTTATTGTCTGAACAAACGCTTATTAAAAGTGCCGGAAAACTACATTTGGCAACTCATAAAAAAAAGGTATATCTGTTTGCCGATGAATTTACAAATTATAATGATACAGATATCGGTATAAAAACAATTTTATTGTTGGACAAACTCGGTTATCAGGTTGTAATTCCGAAAATATTTGAAAGCGGAAGAACATATTTATCAAAAGGACTTGTCAGAACTGCAAAAAAAATTGCAAAAAAAAACCTATCAATTCTTAAACATATAATTACAAAGGAAACTCCGATAATAGGAATTGAACCTTCTACAATATTAACATTCAGAGATGAATATTTAGATTTTTTTTCAAAGGATGAGGAAAGCTATAAAACTGCCGAAGAAATCTCGAAATACAGTTTGATGATTGATGAATTTTTAGAAAAAGAAATGAAAGTCGGACACATCAAGGCAGAGCAATTTACAGACAAAAAGCAGCATATAAAATTACACGGACATTGTCATCAAAAGGCTATTGCATCAACAAATGCTACGAAATTTATTTTGTCATTTCCCAAGAATTACTCGGTTGAAGAAATACCATCAGGATGTTGCGGAATGGCCGGTTCTTTCGGTTATGAAAAACAACATTATAATTTATCAATGAAAATTGGCGAAATGATTTTATTTCCGGCGGTCAGAAACGCAGCTAAAGATACTCTGATTGCCGCTCCGGGAACAAGTTGCAGATGCCAGATAAAAGACGGTACAGGGAAAGATGCTCAACATCCGATTGAAATTTTATTTGATGCCTTG
>DYOF01000091.1 GCA_020720665.1 Acetofilamentum sp.
AAACAAGTTTTATAAATAAGTATATGCATTCAATTTGCAGATTATTAATTAATTATAATTTTTAAGACAGATGAACATTAAACTATATATTATAATTTTTGCGAGCATCTTTTTATACAACCAACATGCAGTAGCTCAGGAGTTTGCGAAAGTCAAAAAAGACAACTATAAAATTGAAGAAAGTGGTTTTAAAGAAGCATGGAAACATGTAAAAAAAGGAAGTAAATTATACCGAATAAATAAAAAAGGGGCTTATTATGAGGCTTTAGAACATTTTTTAACTGCAAATAATTATAACAAAGATAATGCTGCACTAAATTATTTAATAGGTATATCGTATTTAAAAACAACAAAACCTTCTGAAGCACTAAAATTTCTTGAAAATGCAAATTTTATATACGGCTATGTTACAAAAGATATATTATTTTGGCTGGCAAAAGCAAAACAACAAAATTATAAATTTAATGAAGCAATAAAAGATTATGAAGACTATTTTAACTCCCTGCCGGCAAAAGAAATGCAAAGGCAGAAAGCAACAATTGATAAGTGTATTGAAGAATGCGAAACGGGTATTAAGTTAATGAACAATCCCGTCAGATGCTTTGTTGATAATTTGGGCGAAGGAGTAAATACTTCAGCACCCGAATATAGCCCTGTTTTCTTTTTTGAAGATTCTGTATTATATTTTACATCAAGAAGAGAAAACACAACCGGAGGAAAGAAAAATCCATACAGCAGAATGTATTATGAAGATGCTTATATTTCCAATTTTAAAAACGGAAAATGGCAGGATGCAGAACAAATGGAAATGCCTATTAACACAAAACATAATGATGCAGTTGTAGATATTTCACCGGAGGGAAGAGAATTGTGTATTTACAGAGGACACAAAGGTGAAGGCGACTTATTCAACAGTCAGTTTAAAAAAGATTACTGGGAGAAACCCGGAAAAATGAAACGTATTAATAAAGGCAAATATAGAGAAAGCTCGGTTTCAGTTACAAAAGATTCAATGACCATTTATTTTATAAGCGACAGAAATGGAGGGCAGGGAAGACAAGATATTTGGATGAGTCAGAAAACCATTGACGGAAGCAAGTGGCAAAAACCTTTAAATTTAGGATATGTTGTAAACAGTAAATATGATGAAGAAACTGTTGAAATTTCATCAGACGCGAAGAATTTATATTTTAGCTCGAAAGGACATAACACAATAGGCGGGTATGATGTTTTTGTAACACATAAAAACGATGACGGTACATGGACAGAGCCTAAAAATATAGGATATCCGATTAACACTCCCGGAGACGATGTCTTTTTTATGTTAACTCCGAACGAAAAATTCGGCTATTATTCATCAGACAGAGCAGATTCTTTCGGTGATAAAGATTTATATCAAGTTGTATTTCTGGGTCCTGAAAAACCCACTCATGTTTCCGAAGGAAATCCTAATGACTTAATTGCCTATTTCACTGAACCTACAAATGAGTCCGATATTGAAAAACCTGTTAATATTCAAGTCATTCAATTATCCCTTGTTAAAGGTATTGTAACAGATGCATATTCCGGAAGTCCGATAAAAGCAAGTTTGGAGTTAGTTGATAATGCAACAGGTGAACTTGTTAAAATTGTTGAATCTTACGCATCTACCGGTGCTTATACCGTTCCTTTGCCTCCGGGTAAGGATTATGCTTTAACTGCAGGCGCACCCGACTATTTTTTTCATTCAGAGAATTTTGTAATTTCAGATACTTCCATTCATGAAGTAATCAGAAAAGATATTCAATTACAACCTATGGGTGTAGGTGCAAAAATAGTGCTGAATAATGTTTTCTTTGATTCAGGAAAAGCAATTTTAAGACCTGAATCGTATGCAGAACTTAACCGATTGACTCAAATATTGGTCAAATATAAAAATATTCGGGTAGAAATTTCAGGACATACAGACAGCCAAGGTTCTGAAATTTCGAATCAAAGTTTATCTCAAAGACGAGCTCAATCAGTTGTAGATTATATTTTAACACAAGGAGTTAACTTAGCGCAAATTGTAGCCGTAGGATATGGAGAAAGTCAACCGAGAGCTGATAATGTAACAGCATCCGGACGTCAATTAAACAGGCGTGTTGAAGCAAAAATCCTTGAAAAATAGCACATTAAAAAAACCGAAAATTTAACTTCGGTTTTTTTAATGAATTAAATCAAAAATTATTTTTTTTAAAGAAGAATCAACTTCTAAAATAAAACTTCCGTTAATAAACTGCTGATTGCTGATTGATTTATTAATAATTTCTATTTCAAATGTGGTATTTGTAATTAAAAAGAAATCAATGTTTTTATATTTTGTTGATAAAAATGAGGATTCATTTTTATTTGCAATTAATAAATAAAAAAAATCATCTTGATTATAGTAAGAAAATCTTGAAAAGAAATTAAATTCTCTGATATTTAATCGGTTAAGCTCAACGTCCGAACTTTTGGTCAAATTGATTTGAAAGATTTGATTTAATGACCAGGCAATTTGAAAATCTTTATAAATACTTGATATCCCGATAATTTTTTCAGGAATATACGGTTCTTTGTTTAATATTATTTTTTTCAAATTGTTAAATTGAAATAACCTTCTTTAATGTTTTCAAGAGCAGTTTTAGAGGCTATTTGCTCAGCGGTTTTTTTAGAATTTGCTTTACCTTCACCGATTGTTACACCGTTAATATTTAATTGAGCAATGAAATTTTTTGAGTCATCTGAATAAGAGTTTGTGTTAAATTCAATGTCAATTTTATGCTTTTGTGACCATTCAATTATTTTACTTTTATAATTTGTATCAATAAATTTTAATTTATTTAAATTGATATGTTCAACTAAAACTTTTTGAGATATAAAGTTTTGAACCGCTTTATATCCTTTATCCAAATATATTGCACCGATTAAAGATTCAAAAGCATCTTCAAAAATTCGTTCAGTCATATCCCTGTCAGATTTAACAATTATCAGCTTATCAACATTAAGTTTTCTTGACAATTCTGAAAGGCTTTTTCCGTTTACGATTTTGGTTCTCATTTGAGTTAAGAATCCTTCATTTGCCGTAGGAAATCGTTTAAATAACAAATCACTGATGACGGCATCTAAAATTGCATCACCTAAAAATTCAAGGCGTTCATTGTTTTCAATTATTAATTGAGGACAATCTGAATGTTCTACGGATTTGTGTGTAAATGCAGCGATATATAAGCTGATATTTTTAGGGTTGAACCCTAAAACTTTTTTTAATGACTTAGTTAATTGTTTATTTACACAAGGACTTTTCTTAAAAAACCCACTCACAAAGTTATTAAATTAGTTTTTTAAATATAACAGAAGCATTATGCCCTCCGAAGCCAAATGTGTTGCTTAAAGCAGCTCTTACTTCTTTGTGTTTTGATTTATTAAATGTAAAATCCAGATTCGAATCAATTTCAGGATCTAATTCAAAATGATTTATTGTCGGCGGAATATTTCCGGTTTTGATAGCCATTATTGAAGCTATTGCCTCAATTGCTCCGGTAGCGCCTAACAAATGCCCGGTCATTGATTTTGTTGAGCTGATGCTCAGTTTGTAAGCATGATTTTTAAAAACTTTAATAACTGCCTTTGTTTCTGCAATATCTCCTAATCCGGTTGATGTTCCGTGTAGATTTACATAGTCAATATCTTCGGGTTTTAAATTTGCGTCTTCTATTGCAAGTAGCATAACTCTGGTTGCTCCGTCACCTTCCGGATGAGGAGCTGTTATGTGGTGAGCATCACCCGTCATACCTCCTCCGGCAAATTCAGCATAGATTTTTGCACCTCTTTTAATTGCATGTTCATATTCTTCAAGAATTAAAGCAGCACCGCCGTCTCCCATAACAAAACCGTCACGACCGACGTCAAAAGGTCTGGATGCTGTTTTTGGGTCATCATTTCGAGTTGAAATTGCTCTCATTGCATTAAATCCGCCGACACCGGCTTCGGTAACCGCATATTCTGAACCTCCGGTAATAAAAATATCAGCTTTACCGAGTCGGATTAAATTATATGCATCAATTATTGCATGTGATGATGATGCACAAGCTGATACAGTAGCATAATTCGGTCCTCTGAAATTATATTTTATTGAGATGTGACCGGCTGCAATATCAGCAATCATTTTTGGAATAAAAAACGGATTAAATTTCGGTTCAAAATTATTGTTTGTGTATTCAACTACTTCGTCTCGGAATGTTTGTAATCCGCCTATGCCTGAGGCCCAAATAACACCGGCTCGGTCTAAATTAATTTTTTCAAAATCAAAATTTGCATCTTTTACGGCTTCATCGGCAGCAATAATTGCAAATTGTGTAAATTTATCAAGCTTACGGGCTTCGGGTTTAGCAAAATATTTAAACGGGTCATAATTTTTAACCTCGCAGGCAAATTGAGTTTTAAATTTACTTGCATCAAAATTTGTAATTGGTCCTGCACCACTTACTCCTTTAATCATGTTATCCCATGTTTCATTGAGATTATGACCTAAGGCATTAATCGTACCCAAACCGGTAACAACAACTCGTTTTAATTCCATAAAAATGTTTAGATTTAAAAATAAAAGAGAAAGAAGATTATAACTTCTAAGATAAAGTTATAATCTTCCCAAAAAATTATTTTGAATTCTCTTCGATATAACTAACTGCATCTCCGACGGTTGCAATAGTTTCAGCTTTATCATCAGGAATTGCAATATTAAATTCTTTTTCAAATTCCATGATTAACTCAACAGTATCAAGAGAGTCTGCTCCTAAATCGTCAGTAAAACTGGCTTCTAATGTTACTTCACTTTCTTCAACACCTAATTTGTCTACTATGATTGCTTTTACTCTTGAGGCTATGTCTGACATAATACTAAATTTTAATTAATAAATAAGTTAATTTAAGATTGTGCAAATAAAATTAATTCCGCTCAAAAAAAAAAATATTTAATTGATTTGAATTATTCGGTTTTGCCTAAAATGACAATAATGTGTTAAAATACAAATGAATAGATATTTTCGTTAAATTCATTTGCTCAAATGTTTTTAACAAATTTTAACGAATTTATTCTGTTAAATTCAAATACAAATCTGTTATATATTCGTTGTTGGTTTCGACTGATGAAAATTTATAATTTTGCGGATATTGAAGTTCAAGCCTTTTTTTCAGGTTTTCTAACCCGATACCTTCTCCGGTATGATTATTTTCTCCGTTTAAACTATTTTTAACTGTAATATTGAATTTGTTTTCGTCAGTAATAAGCATAGTAATATATATGTAACCGCTGCCGACGTTTTTATCAAGTCCGTGTTTAAAAGCATTTTCTATAATCGGTAAAATTAACAGAGGGGCAATTTTTATATCAGATGTAATCCCTTCTGTTTTTAGTATTATGTCAGTATCTTTACCGTATCTGATTTTTTGAAGATCAATGTAGTTTTTTACATTTTCTATTTCTGTATCCAACTCAATATAAGGAACATTACATTCGTATAAAACATAATCAAGTAATGAAGATATTTTTAATACGACCTCAGGTGCTTTGGAAGATTTTTCGAGGGTTAAACTATATAAATTATTAAGTGCATTGAATAAAAAATGGGGGTTTATTTGAGATTTCAAATATTTAAGCTCTGCTTCTTTAAGTTGTAAATTTATTTCCAACCTTTCTTTAATTAAATGTTGTTGCCTTTTTTGTGACGCCATCCATACTTTTGCAATCTTTATTGAAGAAGCAATACCGATAATCATTAATTTAACTGTAATTGCCGGTATAATATTATGATAAATAAAGTCTAAATAGGTCGGAAAAAGTTTTCCTACAGCCAAATATTTCTCATTGTAATCAATAAAAAGACCCAAATATTGAAGAGGAAGTGTTATAAAAAGGATTAAAACAACAAATGAAATTATTAAAAAAACAAAAAACAGAATATATTTTTTCTTTATTAAAAATTGAGGGATGAGAATGTATAAAACAAAATATACGCCTAAAACATCCGTAGGTGTAAAGTATTTTAAATCATGCGATAAGGTTTGGAGAAGTGGTGTATCATAAATGAAAGATGTAACTGCATCGTAAAAAATTGTGATAATAGCCCAAAACAAAATGTGATAAGCAATTCTCCGGTAATTTATATTTAATATTTTATCTTTTAATGTCATTTGCTCTCATTATTCTACAAAATTAATCTATTTTTTATAAGCCCTGTCTTTTCATAAGGAAATGCCGATTTCATAACACAAACTTTTAAAATGATAATACAAACAACAAATATTTATCGGTTTATGTTGTTTATAAGTTAATACTAAATCTTTATCCGTTTTCTTCTTTAAATGAACGATTCGTGTTATATTTGAGCCGGAATAAAGCAATATTATTAATTATTTGTTTTTTAATATAAAAATTATGAATTTAAAATTATTATTATCGGTAGTATTTATTATTTCTCTGCTCTCTGTTCACAGTCAAACAAAAACCTTTTTCACTACTAAATTAAACAAAGCCCAACTAAAAATTGACGGGTTTATAAACGAAGCTGACTGGGAAACAGTCAGTTGGGAAGATAATTTTACCCAACTCGAACCAAATGAAGGTAAAGAGCCGACACAAAACACTGAATTTAAGATTTTATATGATAATGATTTTTTATATGTTGCAATAAAATCATATGATACAGATGTTTCAAAAATAGAAAAACGACTTTCCGGAAGAGACAGCTGGGATGGAGATTTGATAGGGGTTCAAATTGACAGTTATTTTGATAAGAAAACAGCCTTTGTTTTTGCTGTAAGTGCATCAGGGGGTCGTTCTGACGGAATTTCTGTTAATGATAATATTGATAACTTTGATGACACATGGAATCCCTTATGGGAAACAGAAACCAAAGTTACTGATTTCGGATGGTCGGCTGAAATGAAAATTCCTTTAAGTCAATTAAGATTTAATGCCAAAAAGGAACAAATATGGGGCTTACAAGTTGTCAGATATTTATACAGAAATAAAGAGTGGGATATGTGGCAGTTTATTCCCAAAGAATCTTCCGGATGGGCAAGCCGATTTGGCGAATTAAGAGGTTTGATTGATTTAAACCCGAAAAAACTAATTGAAATTTCTCCGTATATTTCATCAAAATCAGAGCATTACGAAAAAGAAGATGGTAATCCGTATGCAAACGGAAATGATTTATCCGTAAATGCAGGTATAGACGGGAAAATAGGTTTAACCAATAACTTAACATTAGACTTTGCCGTAAATCCTGATTTCGGACAAGTTGAAGCAGACCCGTCAGAAGTTAATTTAACCGCTTTTGAAACGTATTTTAGTGAAAAAAGACCATTTTTTATTGAAGGGAATAATATTACTGACTATCAAATTACACCGGGTGGCAGCGCTTGGTCGGATGATAATTTACTTTATTCGCGAAGGCTCGGAGGTCCTACACATTATTACCCTGAAAGTAATGACGGGGAGTATATAAAGTTACCTGTAAATTCAAGAATTTTAGGCGCATTAAAATTAACCGGAAAAACAAAATCCGGATTATCTGTCGGTATCATGGAAACCTTTACAAACAAAGAGTTCGCAAAAATTAATGCAAACAGTATTGAAAGAAAAGAACCCGTTGAGCCCTATACTAATTTCTTTGCTGCTCGTTTACAAAAAGATTTGAATGAAGGAAATACGGTTTTCGGAGGAATGATAACATCGATGTATCGATTTATTGATCATACGAATTTTGATTTTTTAAATACATCGGCAATAACAGGCGGTTTAGACTTCAAACAATATTTTAAAGATAAAAAATATTATTTTGAGGGGAAATTAATAGGCAGCAGGATTGACGGTAGTACAGAGGCTATTTCAGAGCAACAATTATCGTCAAGAAGATATTATCAAATGCCTGATGCTGATTATTTAAGCTACGATTCAACACGAACATCTTTATCCGGCTACGGAGGAAATTTGTCTTTCAGAAAAAAAGTCAGTAAGGGATTGCGTTATGCCGCAAATGTAACCTGGCGTTCTCCCGGAATTGAATTAAATGACATGGGATATTTGCGAAAAGCAAACAGCATTTTTCAATATATTTGGGCAGGTTACTCTATTACCGAACCGTTTTCCGTATTCAGAGAAGCCGGCCTTAATGTGAATGAATGGTCGGGCTGGGATTATAGCGGTAAAAGCACTTTTTTAGGAGCGAGTATAGGTGCTTGGGCAAGGTTTAAAAATTTTTGGTCTTTAAGTTTTAACTTAAACAATGAAGGGAAGAATATTGATAACTCAGTATTAAGAGGCGGTCCGTCATTGATTTTGCCCGGAACGTTTAATTACAGCATCGGTTTCGGCACAAACTCTACAAAAAAATTACAATTTTATGCACAGTATTTTGATAATTACGGACATGTAAATTCCGACAGAAGTTTTGGAATTTATACAAGCATTCATTATCAGCCGCTTAATAGATTGTCGGTTTCTTTATCTCCTAACTACAACTATAACAATTCTGAATTGCAATATGTCGGAACTGAACATTATGAATATCAAGACCGATATTTATTTGGTGAAATTGAACAAAAAACATTTTCAATGTCCGTGCGTATTGATTTTAATTTAAGCCCCGATTTTACAATTCAATACTACGGAGCTCCCTTTATCAGTGCAGGTCTTTATTCTGACTATAAGAAAATTACCGACCCTAAACATAATAATTATTATAGCCGCTTTGAAGTTTTTAATGACACAGAAATAACATATCTACAGGAAGAAGGAATTTACGGAATTAATGAGAATGCTGATTCGAATTTTGAATATTTTTTCAGCAAGCCCGATTATAATTTTCAACAGTTTCGTTCGAATTTGGTGTTAAGATGGGAATACAAAGCCGGCTCCATGTTTTATATTGTTTGGTCGCAAGACAGAACAGATGTTGTGTCAGACGGAACTTTTAATTTTGGCAGTAGCCTCAAAAATATTTTAAAAATTAGTGCATATGATGTTTTTCTTCTAAAAATATCCTATCGATTTATGCCGTAATTTACTAATATAATGATACTTATCGTCCTATAGGATGAGCATATAATTTAACATCATTTACAATACATTGCATACAAGGCGGAGTAAATATGAGGCATTTTCAAAATAAGTAACAGAACAAAATTATATACAGATTGATA
>DYOF01000092.1 GCA_020720665.1 Acetofilamentum sp.
TGAAACTAAGTTTTATTGATATTTTTTCGGTATTTATGGTTTTGTTTGCCGTAATTGATATTTTCGGTTCAATACCTATTATTATTGATTTAAAAAATAAAGGGAATAAAGTTGAGTCGTTCAAAACAACCGCAGTTTCCTTTTTAATTTTAGTTCTTTTTCTGTTTTTAGGTGAAGCTCTGCTTAATATTTTTGGAGTTGATATTTCTTCTTTTGCAATAGCCGGGTCATTTGTACTATTCTTTTTAGCTTTAGAAATGGTGCTTGGAGTTGAACTGTTTAAAAGTCACACACAAGACGGTGCAGCTATTGTTCCTTTGGCATTTCCAATTATAGCCGGTGCAGGTTCAATTACAACATTGTTATCACTCCGAGCCGAATACAATATGTTAGATATTATGATTGCCCTTATTCTGAACATGGTTGTTGTTTATATCGTTTTAAGAACAACGAAACATATAGAAAAGGCTTTGGGTCAATCAGGCATCACAATATTAAGGAAAATTTTCGGAATTATTTTATTAGCCATTGCTATTAAATTATTTATGCTAAATGTGGGAAAATCAATTGAAAATTATTTCCCTGATTTAATTGAAAAATTCAAAAAACTTTAACATGAATCGTATTTATTTTATATTATCATAAAAACAATTCGTTATTTTAACATAAATTTTAAATGAAATAAAATGAAAAACATAAACACTTTTAATTTTAAAGATAAGAAAGCCATCGTCCGAGTTGACTTTAATGTTCCTTTAAACGAAAAATTTGAAGTAACCGATGATAACAGAATAGTTGCGGCACTTCCTACAATAAAAAAAATTGTCGAAACCGGTTCGGTTATCTTAATGTCGCATTTAGGAAGACCGGAAAATAAAGAGCCTCAATTTTCTTTAAAACATATTTTACCTGTTTTATCAAAACTTCTCGGAAAAGAAGTTTTGTTTGTTGATGATTGTATCGGTGAGAAAGTAAAAGAAAAAGTGCAAAATCTTAAAAACGGAGATGTTCTCTTACTCGAAAATTTAAGATATTACAAAGAAGAAACAAAAGGCGATACAGCATTTTCAAAACAATTAGCCGAATTAGCCGATGTTTATGTTAATGATGCTTTCGGAACAGCTCACCGAGCTCATGCATCAACTACAATTATTGCAGAATTTTTTCCTGAAAATAAAATGTTTGGTTATTTAATTGAAGGAGAACTAAACAGTTTAAGAAGAGTTTTGGATGAACCGCAAAAACCATTAACCGCAATTTTGGGCGGAGCAAAAGTTTCAACAAAAATAACCATTATTGAAAGACTTCTCGAAAAAGTTGATAATCTGATTATCGGCGGAGGTATGACTTATACGTTTATAAAAGCACAAGGCGGAAAAATCGGCGGTTCTATTGTAGAAGATGACTATTTGGAATTAGCCCTTAATATTATAAAAAAAGCAACAGAATTAAATGTAAACTTAATTTTACCGATTGATATCGTTAATGCAAATAAATTTGCTGAAGACGCAGAAACAATTGAAACACCTGTTAATGAAATTAAAGACGGTTGGATGGGGCTGGATATCGGAACAAAAACGGTTGAATTATTCACAAAAATAATTTTAGAATCAAAAACAATTATTTGGAACGGACCGGTCGGAGTTTTTGAATTAGATAAATTTTCAAACGGAACGGTTCAAATTGCTAAAACCTTAACAGAAGCAACAAAAAAAGGAGCATTTACATTAATCGGCGGCGGTGATTCGGTTGCCGCAATAAGTAAATATAAAATGGAAGACAAGGTCAGTTATGTATCAACCGGCGGAGGTGCCATGCTCGAATTTCTTGAAGGAAAAGATTTACCGGGTATTTCAGCAATACTAAAAAGTTAAACCAAAACATTAAAGAGAATAAAAGACCAACAGTAGTGTTATACTATCGATGGTCTTTTCTGTTTAATACTGTTCCTTTTCATTCGGAAAATCGGAAGAGCGAACATCTTTTATATAATTTGAAACAGCACCTTTAATTTCCTCTGATAAATTGTGATAACGCCTTAAAAATCGGGGCGAAAATTCTTGTGTTATTCCAAGCATATCATGTATAACCAAAACCTGACCGTCAACTCCTCCGCCTGCTCCTATTCCTATTGTGGGAATATCAATACTTTTTGAAACTTCTTCGGCTAATTTAGCCGGAATTTTTTCTAAAACTACAGCAAAACATCCTAATTCATCTAATAATTTTGCATCACTTTTAAGTTGTGTTGCTTCTTCTAAATCTTTTGCACGAACAACGTAAGTACCGAATTTGTGTATCGACTGAGGAATTAACCCTAAATGCCCCATAACCGGAATACCTGCCGATAAAATACGAATGATTGATTCTTTAACATCTTCACCGCCCTCTAATTTAACGGCATGTGCACCGGTTTCTTTCATAATTCGAATTGCCGACTCTAAGGCGTTTTTGGAATTTCCTTGATACGTTCCGAAGGGTAAATCTACAACAACTAAGGCTTTCTCTACTGCTCTCACTACCGATTTGGCATGATAAATAATTTCATCTAAAGTTAAGGGGAGGGTAGAATCATAGCCTGCCATAACATTCGCTGCCGAATCGCCTACCAATATTACATCAATTCCCGCCTGATCGACAATTTTTGCCATTGAATAGTCATATGCAGTCAGCATTGCTATTTTTTCATTTTTTGACTTCATGGCTTGAAGCACATGTGTTGTAATTTTTCTTGCTGTTTTATGTATTGACATGGTTTTATTTTTTATTCTGACGGAATATTTTTAGACTAATTGCTTTCTTCATCGGCATTTTCATCATTACGGGTATCATCTTCAAAATAGTTCTTAAAGAATTCCTTTTCAGAGGGTTTACTGAATACTATTGTAATAAACACAATACCGAACATATATAAGGGCTCATAGATTTGGTTTAACCAAAAAGCTAATAATGAGATTATTGCGGCAATTTCTAAAACTGCAAATTTTATAAATGTTCTTAAAACATATACCTCTACTTTTTTAAATACCTCATCCGCTTTATTTTTTTTCATCTCATTTATTTTAAACGACAGAGGAACCGAGATAATTGAAAAAATATATGAAACATATAAAATATAGATATGATTCAGCGATTTTGATTGAAGCATATTTTCATGTTTTAATACAAAAAAAGCAATTATAAATAAGATTGTTGTTTCAGCAATTAAACCATGCCAAATAATCTTTAATAATTTTACTTTTTTAGGGATAATTTCATTTTGTTTATTCATTTCTTATTTCATTGAACGTCAATAATTTTTATTTGAAACACCAAAGTTGCAAACGGCGGAACTATTTTTTCATACCCGTTTGAACCGTATGCTGTTTTTGACGGTGCTATTAATTTAATTTTTTCACCTTTTCTCATTGTTAAAACGGCTTCATCCCAAGCAGGGATTACATCTCCTACTCCTGCTCTAAATTTAATCGGTTTTCCTCTGTCTATTGAAGAATCAAAAATTTGTCCGTTTATCAACGAACCTGTATAATGAACGGTAACAATTTGATTTTGCTTTATTGTTTTGCCGTTTCCTGTCGATTCTCTAATAATGTATATTCCTGATGTTAAGGGTTTTGCTGTAATATTTTCATTCTTTAAATATTCATTAAGTAAAAAAAATTCTTTTGATTTCTGAATATTCAAATATTCTTCATATTCTGCTTTAAGTTCCTCATCTGAAAAGATATGATGTATGTGGATATAAAATTTCAAATTCTCAGAAGCAAAAATGCCTTTCGGAATTTTTTCATGCCGAGTTTTAGAAAAAAAATCTTCCGCCGGTATGATAAATACGGCACTGTCATTTTCTTTCAATAAATGCAAAGCCTTATGAAACATTCCGTTTTGTATTGAATCTAAAACTTCTAATCGAAAACTTCCGGTAGTTGTTCCTTCATAAAATAACACAGAATCGTTTTCTGCAGAATATTTTAAACTTATGTCAATTATATCACCTTCTTTAAGTTGCGACGCAGTGTCAGATTCTGAAAAAAGCTGATATTTAAACCCTGATTTATGTGTTATAAAACCATTTGAATTCTTACAAGCCGAAACGCAGATAAAAACTCCGAATATTATTGTTAACCAAATTTTCATTGTATTTATTAATGAACAAAGATAATACTATAATTTGATTATTTATTTTCAGTTTCCTGAATTATACTGATAACATCATTTAAGATTTGATTTAGATGTAAGGCTCTTTTTTCCTCGGCAATCTTCCGGGCATTTTCAGAACTTCCTTTATAGTATCTGTTCAACCAAGGAAAAATAGAAATTAAGGGGTCAAACCAAGCTAATTGTTTATACATATCAACACTAATCCAAGTTAAAACTCCAACTAACATAAACGAATTTAATGCATTTCTAAAATCACCGGCATATAATTGTCCGGCTCCCGGTATTATTGTACTTAAATAAAATGCAGTTTCAGGATTAGGTTTTCCTATTTTCTTTGTATTAAATATAAATAAAATTTCGTCTTTTTCCTTCAAACATGTATCCGGCAGGGTATTTAAAAAATAATATTCTGCTTGTTTGAAATCTGATTTTAGAAAATATATCAGTCCTGAATAAAAATTATATTTATAATCATTCTCAACATTATTCATTTCAAAGCTTTTAATGAGCTTTTCAGCATTATTATATTTTTTTAAAAGGATATAACAATCAATTTGTTTGTATTTTACAAAATGGCTACTTTCCTTCTCAAACAGAGAATCTAATGATTTATAATAACTTAAAGCATTTTCATACTCGTCTGTGTTGAAATAACAATCGGCAATTTTTTCTTTTATTTTTAAATCAGGATTAAAATAATCAACTCTTTTGTATAAATTTAATGCGTTAACAAATTCCTTTTTTAAAAACAACTCGTCAGCCAAAATAATCGTTTCGTCAATTGTTTGACTATAAATTAGACTATTAAAAAAAAATAAAATAATTCCGATAATTACTTTCATTGGATTGTATTTAACTGTATTTCAAATAGTAAGATATACATTAAAGCATCTTAATCATTTTACAAATTAAAAAAAAAATAAAATAATTCAATAAATATTTTTTCATTCGTAAAAATTAACATATATTTGTACAGAGTTTAAATACTCGTAAAGTGTTTTTTTCATAGTAAGTTTTAGGTTAGTTGTTAAAGGCGGAATTTTGTTTCCGCCTTTTTTATTTATCTTTGCTGCTATGGATTTCTACAAAACTAAATTAATTAAATTTTCTGAAACGCCTTTTCTCAATTTAATGCAGAAGCGAATTCAGAATGTGTTGGTTGTTTGCAGCGAATATGATACCTTTACTTTAGAGGTTGACGGACGTATTGAAGAACAAATATTTAATGAATATGTGTCATTAAACCTAAATAACCCTCCGCGTTTTAAACATGTTAACACAGCCGAAAAAGCATTTGAGGAACTTCATAAAACCGATTATGACCTGATTATTTCTATGTTAAATGTGGGACAAGATTTTGATACATTCAAATTATCAAAAGAAATAAAAAAGAAATACCCTGAAAAACCGGTTGTAATTCTCACACCGTTTTCACGAGAAGTATCATTAATATTAGAACGAGAAGATTTAAGCGGCATAGACTACGTTTTCAGTTGGCTCGGAAGTGCTGATATTTTATTGGCAATTATTAAATTGTTAGAAGATAAGTTGAACATTGACACTGATATTAATTACGGCGTTCAGGTAATCCTGTTAGTTGAAGATTCCATACGATATTATTCCGGTTATCTCTCAATTATGTATCGCTCACTACTGGTTCAATCTAAAAAATTTATGACCGAAGGTCTTAATGAGCATCAACAAATGACCCGTATGAGAGGGCGACCCAAAATTTTATTGGCAAAAAACTACGAAGAAGCAAGTTTATTATATACAAAGTATAAATCAAATTTATTAGGTATTATTTCCGATATAAAATATCCGCGTAACGGAGTTATTGACCCCGAAGCCGGTATTCGATATTTGGGAAAAATTAAAAAAGAAAATAAATATTTGCCTTTGCTTTTGCAATCATCAAATATTGAAAATGCAGCAAAAGCTGAGGAAATTCATATCGGATTCATCCATAAATACTCTGAAACTTTAACCCATGAGTTAAATAATTTTATGAACACCTACTTTGCATTCGGGGCATTCGAATTCAAAAATCCTAAAACAAAAGAAACCTTAGTAACAACAAATGATTTAAGAGAATTACAATACAAAATATTTGACATTCCTAATGATTCATTTGAATATCATATTACAAGAAATCATCTTTCAAAATGGCTGTTTGCACGAGCTTTTTTTCCGTTAGCCGAATTTTTAGCCGGTGTATCCAAACAAGATTTTGCAAATGATATAGACAAAATTAAAAGCTTTGTGTATGAAAACATTGCAAATTACAGACGTTCAAATTCAAGAGGTGTTATTGCGGAATTTAATCGAAACTATTATGATAATTCGGTTATTTTCTCACGCATCGGAAAAGGATATATCGGCGGAAAAGCAAGAGGTTTGGCATTTTTAGATAACATCATAAAAAAACAATATGACATTGAAAAATATGATAATATTCTGATTTCTACGCCGAGAACCGTTGTCATCAGCACAGAAGTTTTCGATAATTTTATGACAGATAATAATTTATATCCCTTTGCATTATCAAAACAAAAAAACACCGAAATTTTAGATAGATTTGTCTCTTCTGTTTTAAGAGAGGAAACAAAAGAAGATTTAAGAGCTTATTTAAAAACCATTAGCTCCCCGATTGCCGTTCGTTCGTCAAGCGTTTTGGAAGATTCCCATTATCAACCGTTTGCAGGAGTTTATGCAACATACATGATACCCAATACAGCTGATTTTGAAACCAATTTTTTTCAATTGCTTACTGCAATAAAATCAGTGTACGCATCTGTTTTTTATAAAGAAACAAAAGCATACATGAAAGCAACCAAAAACTTAATTGATGATGAAAAAATGGGTATTGTTTTACAAGAAGTCTGCGGTAATAAATACGATAACCGATTTTATCCGACATTTTCAGGTGTCGCACGTTCGGTAAATTTTTACCCCATCGGTGATGAAAAAACCGAAGAAGGTATCGTCAATGTAGCTCTCGGAATGGGAAAACATATTGTTGAAGGAAAACGTAGCATTCGATTTTCTCCCGAACATCCGAAAAAAATATTACAACTCTCATCAATTGATTTAGCCCTTAAAGAATCTCAAAAAACTTTTTTTGCTTTGGACTTAAACCCCGAAAGTTTTAAACCTTCCGTAGATGAAAGTATAAACGTCATATCATACCCCGTAAAACAAGCAGATGCTGATAATGCAATTGATGATATTTCTTCGGTTTATGATTACGACTTCAATGTTTTACGTGTGGGTAAAATTTATAAAGGAAAACGCATAATTACCTTTGCAAATGTTCTTAATTACGAATCTTTTCCGCTGGCTAAAATTATTAAAGATATTTTAAAAATTGGTGAAACAGCAATGAACAGCCCGGTAGAAATTGAATTTGCCGTTAATCTGACCCCGCAGAACGGGAATTTAAACCAATTTAACCTATTGCAAATCAGACCCATTGTTGAAGGAACCCTTGAAGAAGAAATTGACATTTCAGACATAAAAAAAGAACATACGATTATTTACTCAAAATCATCATTAGGACACGGAATAATAAACGGAATAAAAGATATTGTTTATGTAAGACCGGAACGATTTGACTCAGCCAACAACAAAAGATTGGTTGGTATTATAGAAAAAATAAACAACGAATTTCTGGAAAAAAACGAAAATTATATCCTTTGCGGACCCGGCAGATGGGGGTCAAGCGATCATTGGTTAGGAATACCCGTTGTATGGTCTCAAATATCGGCAGCTCGTTTAATTATAGAATACGGAATAGAAAACTATCAAGTAGAACCCAGCCAGGGAACTCATTTTTTTCAAAACTTAACTTCATACAGAGTCGGTTATTTTACAATAAACCCATACAGAAAAGACGGTTTTTGGGATATAGATTTTTTAAACAGTTTTGATGCAGTTTATGAAGATGAATATTTGCGACATGTTAAATTTGATGAGGAATTAATCATAAAATTAGACGGAAAACAAAGCAAAGGAGCTGTTCTTAAACCTCAAAAAGATATAGATACAGACACAAAAATAAATGATGCAGAAGAATTTTGACTCGGAATTTGAATTTATATTTTCCCGAAGCAGCGGAGCCGGCGGACAACATGTGAATAAAACAAGCACAAAGGTTGAGTTACGCTTTAATATAAATACCTCAAAAATTTTAAACCTTTCCGAAAAAGAAATTATATTTGAAAAAATGCCGATGAAAATTTCTAACGAGGGTTACATACAAATTGTTTCTCAGGAAACACGCAGTCAATTTAAAAACAAACAAATTTGCATTAAAAAATTTTATGAATTAATAGAAGAGGCTTTCAGAAAAGAAAAAAAACGAATAAAAACCAAACGTACATTAAATTCAATATTAAAACGTTTAGATTTTAAAAAACAACGTAAAGATATAAAAGAACGCCGAAAAAAAATTTAATTTAATTATGGGGGCTTCTAAAAATTAGATTTTTCGAGGCGGACAAGGTTTTTAAAACCGGAGTTTATTGTTGTAAATGAGAACGGCGAAGCCCTCACCGCAGGTAATTTTAAAATTGAAGTCCAACGAAGAAAAAGCAATTTTTAGAACTCCCGTTATATATATTTTGTATATCATATGAGCAAATCATATTTTTTAACAAGTTAAAATACCTTTATTAAAAAAAGGGACAACTGTTGTTAAATTTTCTGAAAGACAATATTTAAAATCGGCTTCTAAAAATTCGCTCTTTTCTTTTAAACGAGGTGAGTTGTTCAAAATAAAATCATAATAAGAATTACCTGAAGCCAAGTAAATTTGAATTGCCAAATTCGCCGACTCGCTTAATTCAAAAGATTTACCCTTTAAAAGATAAGCCAATCTGCCTGCAAATAGGGTGTCTTCAATATTTACCGAATTCTTCCATCCGGAACATAAAATTAAAACATTTTTTTCTTGATGAAGTAAATATTCTTTCAGTGCTGAAATATTTAT
>DYOF01000211.1 GCA_020720665.1 Acetofilamentum sp.
TTGCAGATTATTAATTAATTATGAATTTTTAGACAGATGAAAAATGTATTTGTTTGCCATGCTAAAGAAGACAAAAGCATAACAAAAAAATTAGTTTCCAAATTAGAATCTGCCGGTATTAAATGTTTCGTACCCGACAGAGACAAAGCATCAGGAAACGAAGAAGAATTAATTTCAAAAACTCAAATTTTCGTGTTAATTCTTTCTGAAAATTCTCAAAAATCGAACGAAGTTTCTGAACAAATAAAAAAAGCTGTTGAACACAACGCTCATATTATTCCGTTTAAAGTATCAAAAATTGAAAATACAATGACGATGCAATATTTTCTTCATTCGTTAGAATGGGTTGATGCACACGGTGACGGATTTGATGAAGCTTATGAAGTATTAACGGAGATTATGGAGGAAATATCAGCAGGAAAAATTGTTAAAAAGACTCCTAAAAATTATCATCCCGGAAATAAGCAAGATTTTTCAATTCAAAAATCACATTTATATATTTTAATTTCAATCTTATCTTTAATTATCATTTATTTATTATTTATTAAGGAAGATAAAAGCAGTTCTTTAATTTCAGATAATCAACTCACACAAACCGGAAAACAAACTGAAGTTCCGGAGTTTGTAAAGAGTGAAATAAAAGAAGATGAAAAAATTCTTATCGGAGCATGGAAAATGACTGATTATGAAGATAGTAGAGCTATGAGCCCGGAAGAGCGGAAAATAACCGAACAAAATGTTGAACAGATGAAGAAACAAGTGTTGTTAACTTTTAACAGTAATCGGTCTTTTACTCGTGCCGGTTTTACACCGAATTTAGAGAAAGGATTCTGGGAATACGACAATAAAAAACACAAAATATACTTAACGCCGGAAAAAGTAAATAAAAAAGAAGAAATAAATATTCTGAGTTTAACCGAAAAAGAAATGATATTTGTTGTTACCGAATTGGTTCCTGACAAAAATGGAAAAAGAGAAACGGTAACAACCAAAATAACATTCAATAAAAAATAATTAGTTTTCTAAATCAATTTCTGTTTCTGTAAATTCATCGGTTTCATGGTTTTTAACTATGAAACCGATTGTTTTATTACTTACAAACCAAAAATCTTTATAAGGTTCTGAAAAACAAACACTACCGCATCTAAAATAAACGCTTCGGTCGAATTCTTGTATATTTTCCGGTTCTCCGTTTTTGTTTAAGCTGATAACTGTTATCCTGCAAGGGGCTGTAAAATCATGCTTTTGCTCTTGATTTATACTTACAAACATCAGCCTTGTTCTGTCTGATGACCAAACCGGACCGGAGCATCCGTCAATATCATCAAAGTTTTTAAACAAAAGAACTTCTTTTCCGGTGTCAATATTTAATTGTTTGATTCCTTCCGATTCAAATGTTAAAATATTTCCGGTAATATCTATTAATGACGGACAATCTAAAACGGTGTTATATTCTTGGGGTAAAATAACTTCTGAATTTTTATCATCAATAATAATGAACCTGATACAAGAAGCATACGTTTCAACTTCAAGGAGTTTATATGTATTTTGAGCATTTAATTGAAAAAGGATTAAAAAAAGAGTTAAAAACAGATTTATTTTTTTCATGTGTCTAAA
>DYOF01000093.1 GCA_020720665.1 Acetofilamentum sp.
TTATGAAACACCCGGGTAAAACGATTTTTTACACACAAGAGTATGACTACCGGAAGATATTATTTAATGCAGATTTATAAAGGTGTTCCTATCTGCGGGGAAAAACAAGTTTTATAAATAAGTATAAGCATTCAATTTGCAGATTATTAATTAATTAAAAATATTTAGACAAATGAAAATAAAAGACAAAATTAAAGAACTAAAAAAATTAAAATCTGATTTATACGGAAATGATTTTTTATTAACATGGGAAAAAAGTAAAGATGATTTAAAAACCGTTTTAAAAGTTGCTGAAATTTTAAAAGATATGCGTGACCAAAATATCTCTCCGAAGGTATTTGATTCAGGTTTGGCAATTTCAATATTTAGAGATAACTCAACCAGAACCAGATTTTCATATGCTTCGGCATCGAATCTGTTGGGTTTGGAAATTCAAGATTTAGACGAAACAAAATCACAAATTGCTCACGGAGAAACCGTCAGAGAAACAGCCAATATGATTTCATTTATGTCAGATTATATAGGTATCAGAGACGATATGTATTTAGGAGAAGGAAATAAATACATGAGAGAAGTAGGAGCAGCCCTTGACGACGGTTTTAAAAACGGTGTTTTACCCAAACGTCCCGGTATCGTAAATTTACAATGTGATATTGACCATCCTACCCAATCAATGGCTGATATGCAGCACTTAATTGATAAATTCGGCAACATTGAAAATTTAAAAGGTAAAAAAATTGCAGTTACTTGGGCATATTCTCCGAGTTACGGAAAACCGCTTTCTGTTCCGCAAGGAATAATCGGCTTAATGACTCGGTTCGGCATGAACGTTGAATTAGCCTACCCGAAAGGCTATAATTTAATTCCTGAAGTTGAAGAATTAGCAGCAAAACAGGCAAAAGAAAACGGCGGTACCTTTAAAATAGCTAATACCATGGAAGACGCATTTAAAAATGCCGATATCATTTACCCGAAAAGTTGGGCACCCTACCATGTTATGGAAAAACGAACCGAATTGTTGAAAAATAAAGATATGGAGGGGCTTAAAGCTCTTGAAAAACAAGCCTTAGCTGAAAATGCAACACATAAACATTGGACGGTTGATGACAAAATGGTGTCATTAACCAAAAACGGAAAAGCTCTTTATATGCATCCGCTGCCCGCTGATATTTCAGGATTAAGCTGTGCAGAAGGTGAGGTAACCGATAAAGTTTTTGACAAATACCGCATTGAAACCTATAAAGAAGCCGGATATAAACCATATATTATTGCTTCAATGATGTTTGTAAATAAATTTAAGAAACCTGCAAAAGCATTAAATCAACTGTTAAAACGTAATCAAAAACGCTTCGGTATATAAAGAAACAAGAATATAATAAGCATTAATGAAGCTGTCCGAATAGGGCAGCTTTTTTATGCCGTCTTAACAATCTGACAAAAAGCAGATATCTATTAAACCGACTTATTTGATAAAAACTAATCTAATACACAATTAATAACTAAGTTTTTTTTAATTTTGCAAGTTAAAATCAGTAAATAAAAAATGAACGAAAACTATTCAAAACATTTAAAAAAAGTCCTTTCATACAGCAGAGAAGAAGCCGTAAGATTAGGTAACGACTATATCAGTAACGAACATTTATTTTTAGGAATATTAAGAGACGGAAATTCAAATATAATTCACATACTTCACGAAAAAAACGTAGATTTGAATATTATTAAAAAATCAATTGAAAATAAAATAAAAGATAAAGATATCAGCGAATACCATCCTGATGAAATACCACTTCTGAAATCAACTGTCAGAACACTAAAATTCGTTTGGATAGAAGCAAAAGAATTTAAAAATAAATATGCAAACCCTGACCATTTGATTCTTGCAATTTTAAAAGAAGAACAAAGTCAACAAGGAATTATCCATCAAATATTTACAGAAAACAAATTAACTTATGACACCGTAAAAGAAATTTTATTGAGTATGATAACCGGACAAGCAGGCAATTCCGGAAATACTGATGATAATGATGATTACGATGACGAACACGAGGAAAGTGACCCTTTTGAAAATAAAAAAAGTAAAAAATCTAAAAAATCTGACAGCGATACTCCCGTGTTGGACAATTTCGGAATTGATTTAACTAAGGCTGCCGTTGAAAACAAACTTGATCCGATTGTCGGAAGAGAAGCTGAAATTGAACGTGTAGTACAAATTTTAAGTCGCAGGAAAAAAAACAACCCCATTTTAATCGGTGAACCGGGTGTCGGTAAATCTGCAATCGTTGAAGGTTTAGCAATTCGAATTACAGAAAATAAAGTATCAAGAGTGTTATTTAATAAACGAATTGTTACCCTTGACATGGCATCAGTTGTTGCAGGGACAAAATATCGCGGTCAGTTTGAAGAACGAATGAAATCAATTTTAAACGAGTTACAAGACAATAATGATGTCATCCTTTTTATTGATGAAATTCATACCATAATCGGAGCAGGCAGTGCAAGCGGCTCATTAGATGCTTCTAATATGCTCAAACCGGCGTTGGCAAGAGGTGATATTCAAACAATTGGGGCTACAACCCTTAATGAATACAGGCAACATATTGAAAAAGACGGAGCATTGGAACGCCGCTTCCAAAAAATAATGGTTAATCCGACTACAACAGAAGAAACCAGACAAATTTTAGACAATATTAAAAATCGTTACGAAGACCACCATAACGTATTTTATACTGATGAAGCTTTAAATTCATGTGTAAAATTAACCGATAGGTACATCAGCGACAGGCACTTACCTGATAAAGCGATTGATGCATTAGATGAAGCCGGTTCTCGTGTTCATATTATGAATCTTAAAGTTCCCGAAGAAATTTCTGCAATTGAAGGAAAAATTGATGATGTTGTAAAAGAAAAGCAAAATGCAGTTAATAATCAAGAATTTGAACAAGCTGCTTTAATCAGAGACCGCGAAATTAATTTACTCTCTGAATTAGAAAAAGCAAAACAAAAATGGTCCGATAATTTATCCCAAAACAGAGACAAAGTTGACCAAGCCGACATAGAAAAAGTTGTAGCTATGATGACAGGAATTCCCGCAACCCGTATAGCTAAAGCTGAAAGTGTCAGATTGTTAGAAATGAAATCAAATTTAAAAGAAAAAATTATCGGACAGGATGAAGCCGTTGAAAAAATTGTAAAAGCAATTCAAAGGAACAGAGCCGGATTAAAAGATCCGGGTAAACCAATCGGTACATTTATATTCTTAGGACCTACCGGAGTAGGAAAAACACATTTGGCTAAAAAACTTTCAGAATATTTATTCGACACAGAAGAAGCTCTGGTAAGAATTGATATGAGCGAATATATGGAAAAATTCTCGGTTTCAAGACTGATAGGAGCACCTCCCGGATACGTGGGGCATGAAGAGGGCGGTCAATTAACCGAAAAAGTCAGACGCAAACCCTATTCAGTTATTTTATTAGACGAAATTGAAAAAGCACACCCGGATATTTTTCATATTCTCTTACAAGTGTTTGATGACGGTCAATTAACAGACAGCCTCGGAAGAAGAGTTGATTTTAAAAACACTGTAATCATAATGACTTCAAATGTCGGTGCAAGAAATTTAGCTGATTTCGGAAAAGGAATCGGTTTCGGAACTTCAGAAGATGAAGAACTCAGCAAAACAGTTATAACAAAAGCTTTAAAACGAACTTTCGCACCCGAATTTCTTAATAGAATTGACGATGTGGTAATGTTTAATCAGCTCAAAAGAGAACATATTTTTGAAATTATTGATATTGAATTAAAAGGTTTATATAAACGAGTAGAAGATTTAGGTTTTAAATTAACGATAACCGAAGATGCGAAAGAATTTATTGCTGAAAAAGGGCTTGATATCAAATACGGTGCCCGTCCTTTAAAAAGAGCAATCCAAAAATATGTAGAAGACGAAATGGCAGAAGTAATTATTGAAGCATCCATTTCAGAAGGCGATGAAATTATTGTCGGAATTGACAAAGAAAAAGAAAAAATTAAAATAGAAATTGCAAATCATAACAAAAACAAGAATTAAATGTTTTGGTTTTTAAAAAACGAAGATTAATGAAGCAAGTAAAATTCAAATTTCTAAAATATATTAAATTCGACACACAATCAAACCCGAATTCTAATACAAACCCAAGTACCGTTAAACAATTTGAACTGGCTAAAGAATTGAAAACCGAACTTGAAAATCTGGAATTAAAAAATATTAAATTAACAGATAAATGCTATTTATATGCTGCTTTACCTGCTAATACCGATAAAAAAGTTCCGACAATAGGTTTTATCGCACATTTAGATACTTCCCCCGACGAATCCGGAGCAAATGTAAACCCGTTAATTATCGAAAAATATGACGGAAAAGATATAATTTTAAATGCCGATGATAACACAATTCTTTCTCCTGCCGATTTTCCGGAATTAAAAAACTATATCGGACAGACAATTTTTACTACTAACGGAAAAACATTGCTCGGAGCCGATAATAAAGCCGGTATAGCATCAATTATGACCGCTGTCGAATATTTAATAAATCATCCTGAAATTGAGCATGGTACAATAAAAATTGCATTTACTCCCGATGAAGAAATCGGCAGGGGTGCAGACCATTTTGATATTAAATATTTTAATGCTGATTTTGCTTATACCGTTGACGGAGGTGAAATCGGTGAATTGGAATACGAAAATTTTAATGCCGCTGCTTTAAAAATTCAAATTACCGGTCGCTCAGTACATCCCGGAACTGCTAAAAATCAGATGATTAATTCAATTAACATTGCCCACGACTTTCATTCAATGTTACCCGATTTTAGCAGGCCCGAACATACGGAAGCTTATGAAGGATTTTATCATCTGACGGATATTTCAGGAAAAATTTCTGAAACAACAATGAATTATATAATACGTGACCACGATATAAAAAAATTTGAGGATATGAAATTACATATTAAAAATATTACCGATTCCTTGAATAAAAAATATAATAAATCCGTAATTAAATACGAAATTAAGGATAATTATTATAATATGCGTGAGAAAATTGTCCCGGTTATGTATATCGTTGACTATGCAAAAGATGCTATGATTGAAGCCGGCGTTCAACCGAAAATTAAACCCATAAGAGGCGGAACTGACGGTGCTCGATTATCTTTCATGGGGTTGCCTTGTCCGAATATTTTTTCCGGAGGACACAACTTTCACGGAAAATATGAATACCTTCCGTTACAATCAATGATTAAAGCCGTTGAAGTAATTGTAAATATAACACGCATTGTACATAACAAAAATTAAAGAAAACACCAAAACATCATTTAAAGATATTATATAAAATGGCTATACTCGAAAAAATTTTAGGTAAATTTTTAGGTAATAAATCTGATAAGGACATAAAAATAATTATGCCGACAGTTACCGAAATAAACGAAGAATATATTAAGCTTTCAACAGTTTCTAATGATATGTTGCGAGACAGAACTCAACAACTGCGCCAAGAAATTAAGCTGTTTATTAAAGCTGAACAAGATGAAATTAATGAATTAAAAGCAGATATTGATTCGGATAAATATGATATGCTCGAAAGAGAAGATATTTATAAACGAATTGATAACCTTGAAGAAATCATTGATTCAAAAATTGAAGAGAAATTAAATCAAATCCTACCTGTTGCATTTGCGATTGTAAAAGAAACTGCTCGCCGTTTCTTTGAAAATGAAACCATTGAAGTTAATGCAAATGATTTTGACAGAGAATTAGCACCACACAGAGACGATATTCTGATAAAAGGTGACAAAGCAGTATATCATAATCATTGGATTGCCGGCGGAAATCAAATAACTTGGGATATGATTCATTATGATGTCCAGTTAATTGGCGGTATGATTCTTCATCAAGGAAAAATTGCTGAAATGGCTACAGGTGAAGGAAAAACATTAGTTGCTACCCTACCCGTTTTCTTAAATGCACTTTCAGGAAGAGGCGTACATGTTGTTACGGTAAACGATTATTTGGCTAAACGGGATGCCGAATGGATGGGTACACTTTATGAATTTCACGGACTTCGTGTAGATTGTATCGACAAACACCAACCAAATTCCGAATCCAGACGAAAAGCATATCGTGCAGACATTACATTCGGTACGAATAATGAATTCGGATTCGATTATTTGAGAGACAATATGGCTTTAAGTCCTGAAGATTTAGTTCAAAGACGTCATAATTTTGCTATTGTTGATGAAGTTGACTCCGTTTTAATTGACGATGCTCGTACACCTTTAATTATTTCAGGAGCTGTTCACAGAGGCAATCAAACAAAAGATGAAGAACTGTTTAAAGAACTGCGTCCGAAAGTTGAACAATTATATCGTTTCCAAAAACAACTAATTACCAAATTATTAACCGATGCAAAACGATTAATAAATTCCGATATTAAAAAAGAACAAGAAGAAGGTGCAATATATTTACTCAGAGCACATAAAGGATTACCTAAAAATTCCGCAATCATTAAATTTTTAAGTGAAGAAGGAATGCGTACTCTGATGCATAAAACAGAAAACATCTACTTAGCAGAAAACTCTAAGCGAATGCCCGAAATTACTGATGAATTGTATTTTATAATTGAAGAAAAAAACAACTCGGTTGAATTAACCGATAAAGGGATTGATTTAATTTCTACCGAAATTGATGACAAAGAATTTTTTGTACTACCCGATATCGGAACTAAAATAGCTGATATAGAGCATTCCGGAAAATCTCAAAAAGAAATATTAGCAGCCAAAGACGATTTATTATCCGAATATTCTTCAAAAACTGTTCGTGTTCATGCAATGAACCAACTATTGAAAGCCTATGCTATGTTTGAAAAAGATGTTGAATATGTGCTTATCGACAATCAGGTTAAAATTGTTGATGAACAAACCGGACGGATTATGGAAGGCAGACGTTATTCCGACGGACTTCATCAAGCAATAGAAGCAAAAGAAAATGTGAAAGTAGAAGCATCTACTCAAACCTATGCAACAATAACTTTACAAAATTATTTCCGAATGTATCACAAATTATCCGGAATGACCGGAACTGCCGAAACAGAAGCCGGTGAATTTTGGGATATATACAAACTTGATGTTACTGTTATTCCTACAAATGTACCTATTTCAAGAAATGATTATTACGACAAAGTATTTAAAACTAAAAGAGAAAAATATAATGCCGTTATATATGAAATAAACGACTTGGTTAAACAAGGACGACCGGTTTTAGTCGGTACTACATCTGTTGAAATTTCCGAATTACTGAGCAGAACATTAAAACTCAGAAAAATAGAACACAATGTATTAAATGCAAAACTTCATCAAAAAGAAGCTGATATTGTTGCAAAAGCAGGTAAAGCAGGAGTAGTTACAATTGCCACGAATATGGCAGGTCGGGGAACCGACATTAAACTTTCTAAAGAAGTAAAAGAAGCCGGAGGGCTTGCAATTATCGGAACAGAACGTCATGATTCCAGACGTGTTGACCGTCAGTTAAGAGGTCGTTCAGGTCGTCAAGGCGACCCCGGTTCTTCACAATTTTATGTCTCTCTTGAAGATGATTTAATGCGTATGTTCGGTTCCGACAGAATTTCTAAACTGATGGATCGCATGGGACTGAAAGAAGGCGAAGTTATCCAGCACTCTATGATTTCAAAATCTATTGAACGAGCTCAGAAAAAAGTTGAAGAAAATAACTTCGGTATTCGTAAACGTTTACTCGAATATGACGATGTTATGAACTCTCAACGTGAAGTAATTTATAAACTTCGACGACATGCATTACACGGCGACCGATTAAGCACTGATTTGGCAAATATGCTCTATGATACTTGCACAAGCGTAGTTCACGATAATTACGGCTATGAATACAACGATTTTAAAATGGAATTGTTCCGAATATTAGCAATTGAGCCTCCCGTTAATGAAGATGAATTTAAAGACAGTAAACCGGATGCCATTGTCAATAAAGTTTTTGAAATTATTGTAACAGACTACAAACGAAGAAAAGAACATATTGTTGAACAAGCTTTTCCGGTAATTAAAAATGTTTACGAAACCATGTCGGGGCAATACAAAAATATTGATGTGCCGATTACTGACGGATTAAATATATACCACATTATTGTTAATCTGGAAAAAGCATATAAAACGAACGGTAAAGATGTTGCCGTTGAATTTGAAAAACAAATTGTACTTTCTACGATTGATACTTCATGGAAAGAACATTTAAGAGAAATGGATGACTTAAAACAATCCGTTCAAAATGCATCCTATGAGCAAAAAGACCCTTTATTAATTTACAAATTCGAATCCTATGAATTATTCAAAGGAATGCTCGACAAAAATAACAAAACTGTTGTAAATGCTATATTAAAGGCTAAATTACATACTCAAAATGCCGGCGATATACAACAAGGTCGTGTTCAAAAATTGGATATCAGTAAGTACGACACAGAAAAAGAAGATTATAGCAAACACGCATCCGGTCAGGCACAAGGTGCCGATAAAAAGAAAATTGAACCGGTCAGAGTCGGAAAAAAATTCGGACGAAACGATATGATAAAGGTTAAATATTCTGACGGAAGAATTGTTGAAGCAAAATACAAAAAAATTCAAGAAGATGTTGAAAACGGTAACGCCGTTATTTTTGATTAACAAAAACTTATGAAACACCCGTGTAAAACTATTTTTCACACAAATGAGCATGACAACAGGAAGATATTATTTAAGGGCATCTCTAAAAACTATAAAATTCGAGGCTTGCGAAGT
>DYOF01000094.1 GCA_020720665.1 Acetofilamentum sp.
AATGTTTGTTGTTATTTATTATACTTGTTTTTCTCAGCAGATAGGAACACTGTCTAAATCTGAATTAAATAATATTTTCTTTCACTCATATTCTCGTTGTGTAAAAAATCGTTTTACATGCGTGTTTCATAAAAGTAATTTTAATAATTTATTAGAATTTCGCACAAAATTATATTGATTTTTCAATTTACGTATAAAATTGTAATTTATTATGCGACAAGTTTAATTTGAATTGAATTTTAGTGTCATAATCTAAATTTTTTTAAATATAATTGCAGTATGATTAAAAATAAAAAAATAATTGTTGTTTTACCGGCATATAACGCTGAAAAAACGCTTGAAACAACCTATAATGAAATTCCGTTTGAAATAGTGGATGATGTTATTTTAACTGATGACATGAGTAGTGATGAAACGGTTAAAGTTGCTCAAAAAATTGGCATAAAGCATATCATTAAACACGATTTTAATAAAGGATACGGCGGAAATCAAAAAACATGTTATAATAAAGCTCTTGAATTAAATGCTGATATTGTAGTGATGTTGCATCCTGATTATCAGTACACACCGAAATTAATACATTCTTTGTGTTATTTGATTGCAAACGATATATATCCGGTTGCAATCGGTTCCAGAATATTGGGGAAAGGTGCCGTTAAGGGCGGAATGCCGCGTTATAAATATATTTCAAATCGTATTTTAACATTTTCTCAAAATTTGTTAATGAATCAGAAACTGTCTGAATATCATACAGGTTACAGAGCTTTTTCTAAGGATGTTTTAGAAAGCATAAATTACAATTTGAATTCTGATGATTTTATTTTTGACAACCAAATGCTGGCTCAAATATTTTATAAAGGTTTTGAAGTTGCAGAAGTAACGTGTCCCACAAAATATTTTGAAGATGCATCTTCTATAAATATTAAACGAAGTATTAAATACGGAATAGGAGTTTTAGGTGTCTCATTTTCATATTTCTTCAATAAAATTGGAATCGGAAACAATAAAATTTTTAAGTAAGAATTGTAATTGAAAGCTGAAATTTATACACTTTTATTTTTGTTGTTCGCCTATTTACCGAACTCTTGTTCGTATAGTCAAAATACTGATATTCAGTATGATTCATTAGTAATTATTCGTGAAATTCAGCTAAGCGGAAATGAAAAAACAAACGCACAAGTAATTTTTCGAGAATTAAAATTTCAAACAGGTGATACAGTTTTATTAAATGAATTAAAAAACAAAATTGATGAAAGTAAGAAGAATTTATTGAATTTGCCTTTGTTTAACTTTGTAGATATTTTAATAAATTTTGAAGATGCCGATGCCGCAACAATTCGTGTTAAGCTCTATGAACGGTGGTATTTATGGCCTCAATCAGGCATATATTATGCGGACAGAAATTTGAGCAATTGGATAAAAAATAAAGATTTTTCAAGAATTAATGTCGGTTTTGGATTGGTAAAATATAATTTTTTAGGCCGAAATCAAAAATTAAGCATTTATTCGCTTTTCGGATATGATAATGAATACCTTTTGAATTATGAAAATATCTTTTTGGACAAAAAAAGGAAACATGCAACAGGTTTTTACTTTAGATACTTGCAGAAAAAAGAAACAGTTTATACGGTTTTAAACAATCGGTCGGAACAAATAAAATTAAATGAAACTCCGTTATTAAAGTCGCTTAAATTTAGCGGTAAATATGTTTTCAGAAATAATTTTTCAGTTTATCATACATTTATCCTTGCCTATGAGAAAAGAAGTGTTTCCGATAGTTTACTTTATTTTAATCCATATTATTTGAATGAAAATTCAGATAAAGCGATTGAATATTTGAGTGCTTCATACAGTTTTAAAAGAGATTTAAGAAATATACGAGTATTTCCGACTAAAGGAAGCTTATTTGAAATGACAGTTAAAAAAAACGGGTTAAATATTTTTTCGGAACCTGATGTAAGTAATTTTTCTGTGAAACTGGAAATTTCAAAATATAGTTTATTAAATAAACGGATTTCAATAGCTAACCATGTTACATTAAATTATAAATCGGAACGAAAGCATTCGTTTTTTTTAAGCAGTGCGGTCGGTTATGAATCAAATATCAGAGGATATGAGTATTATGTGATTAACGGGTCTGATTTTTTTTTAACAAAACATTCATTAAATTTTCAATTGTTTCCGGAACATGTTTTTTATTTAAAAAAAATTCCTTATCCTAAATTTAATAAATTGTTAATTAAAATGTATTTTGGTATTTTTGTTGATGCGGCTTATGTAAAAAATACAGATATTTATTATTCAAAAACAAATAATTTCACAAATTGCTTATTATACAGCTCGGGAATCAGTTTAAATTTACTAAGTTATTATGATGTTCTGCTAAGAGTTGATTATTCTGTAAATCATTTAAAAGAAAACGGATTTTATTTACATTTTGAAGCTCCTTTTTAATTCCGGAAAATCTCGAATTTAATTTTTTAAGTTTTCAATAATTATTTGAGCCTTTTCTTTTACTGCAAATGCTTCAACAATCAAGTCAACTTTATCATTGATATATTCGTCCGAACATTTTAATACTCGGAGTTGTTTTAAAATTTCATCTGCAATTGTTTTGGCTTCGGTAAGTTCATCTGTTTGAGCTTCAATTGTTTTGTCATCTATTATTTTTAGAAATATTTGATACAATTTATCGGCATTTTCAACAATTTGTTTAATTTCTTTTTCTTCATAATCATCATCGCTTAGTTGTTTTGCAAAATACTTAATATCAAAGAGGTATCTGTATGTTTGATAGCTGAGTTCGGTGAGTTTTATCATAATTTTTAGTTTAAAATATAGTATTTGTTTGTTCAATGAAATTAAGAATGTCATTTTGACCTCTTTTTGAAACAGAGGAGCTGATATAAAAAACAGGCATTGTTTCCCATGTTTTCAGCATAGTTCTTTTGTATAAAGCGATGCTTTCTTGCAATTTATTTTCTGTGAGTTTATCTGTTTTTGTAAAAACAATTACAAAAGGAATTTCATTTTTACCGAGTTCTTCCATAAATATTAAATCCTTCTTTTGAGGCTCAATTCTGGAATCAATCAGAACAAATAAATTCAATAAATTTTCTCGATTTAAGATATATTCTCTTATAAAACCTGTCCAAACTTCTCTTTCGGTTTTTGATACTTTTGCATATCCGTATCCGGGCAAATCAACTAAATACCAAGCTGAATTTATTAAAAAATGATTGATTAGTTGAGTTTTTCCCGGTTTTCCTGAAATTTTTGCTAATTTATTTCGGTCAGTCAGCATATTTATTAATGATGATTTTCCGACATTTGAACGTCCGATAAAAGCATATTCAGGTTTATCAGGTTTAGGACATTTTTTTATGTTTGTGTTGCTGATAATAAATTCGGCTGTATTTATGTTCATGTCGTACTATTGTGAAAATATTCAAAAATAATAAAATTGCTTTAATAAAAAAAGTCCTGATAATAAAAGTATTATTCAGGACTTTTTAGAAAAATGTAATAATCTAATATCTGACGGTTGTTACTTCATTAATCCAACAACCAACGGTATATGTATTATCTTTATATATTCCTCTCATAAAACCTTCTTCTTGGTTCGGAAAACGAGAACTATATTTACCTATTAAATCATTTGCTTCATCTGTTACATCTGTATCATTGGTAACAGATTTTGCTTTATATAATTTATCAACGGCTGCCCAATATACGGTTGCTTTATCATATGGGTTATCACCGCAACTTCCGGCACTTGATGCGTAAACTTTTGCAATCAAAATGTAAGCTTTTCCGTAATCAGGTTTTAATTCAGCAGCTTTTAAAGCTAAAGTTCTGGAATTGCTTTTTTTGTTTTGAGCAAAGGCAACAACAGCTGCATAATAGTAATATTCAGCTTTTTTTGCATTATCGGTTTCCCCGTTATAAGCTTCTTCAAAATATTTAGAGGCTTCGTCGTATTGTTCTTTTTTTAATGCATCAATTGCAATAATAGCGGCAGATGTGGGCGATGGTTTAAGTTTATACAATTCTTTTGCTGCATTTCCGAAGAAGGGATCATCGGTACATTCTTTCCATTTTAAAATTCCTAACACTTTTTCCAACCAATCGGTATTTGTTTTATTTTCTTCAAAATGTTTACTAAATGCAGGGACTAAATATTCGCATTTTGAAAATTCAGAACTTGCAAATTTGCTTGTGATATAATTTGAAGCTTTTTCATTGTTTGAAATGATTTTCTCCCAATTTTCAATATTTTCTTGATTCGGTTTAGATTTTTTACTTTCTTTTTCGATGTAAACAACTAATTTTTCACTACCTTCTTTTAAGAATGAGGTTGAAACATTATAGTCATTTACTAATTTTTCTGCACCGATTTTTTCACTTTTTGTCATATCCATACTTGCATCAAAAAATGTTTTTACAATAATGTATTGAGACATTTCTTTTTCCATTAAAACAGATTGTTCTAATAATTTGTATGCTTCGTTTAAGGCAGAATCTTTTCTGTATTCGTAAATATAGAGTCCTTTTTTTCCTAATAAATATCCTTCACCGTTTGACTCATCGTTACCGAAATATTTAATTCGTTTATCATAAATCATCAATAAGGTATCAATCCAAAGTTCTTTTTCAGCAACTAATTCTTTTTGCATGCCTGCTAATTTGAATGCTTCGTCTTTTTTGCCGGCTTTATTGGCTTCGAGGGCACTTTTTCCGACTTTAGCTGCTTCATTATTAACTAATTGAATTCGTTGGCGAATCAGTTGATCACCATAGGTGTAAACTCCGGTAAACGAACGAGGGTAATAAAGAATTAAATCTCGCCAGTATGTACAAGCTGTTTTATAATCCTTTTGTTTTAGTCTCATTTTTAAATTTGAATAATTCTGAATACATTCTACGCTGTCAGCACCCCATTGGTGTTTGTCGCTTAAAAATGATTTCATAGCCGGAATGTTTTCATTAATAATGGTTTCTAACTCAGTTAATGTGCCGTCTTTTTGTAATGATTTTAGTGCTTTATCATCTTTAAAAACTTCTCCGCCGGTTACAGGAAAACCGTTAAATTTGAACATTTCAATTTCTTTGGAAGCGGTAATCAATTTTTTGTATTGAGCACGAAATAAATCAATATTATCCTTAGTAACTTTATTGCTTTCAACCGGTTTAAGTGCTCCGTTTAGTTCCGGGAAAACCGAATTAAAAACCTCTTTTGCAGTTTGTGCATTTATATTTAATGCAAAAATTAGACTAATGACAACAATAATGTACTTTTTCATTTTTCTTGAATTTTGATTTTGTTAATTTATGTTATTTAATAGATTTCATTAATTATGCCGGAAACTATTGTTAAAAAAATTTTCTTCTGACAAACCATTGATCGGCCATGTTAATATTCAGATTTATAGTATAATAGTTTTCTTTAATTAAATCATTATTTGTTATACCTCTTTGTCCTATCCCGAACCCGATATTTACTTTTGTTCCGGATTTTGTAGGTATTCCTATTCCGAAGGTTATTCCGGCATCTTTAATCGCCGTTTCATTCAAATACAGATTTGTTGTACCGTAATATGCTCCGATTCGGTAATTCAGAGTTTTAAAATATTCTTTTGATGCGTAATCTTGAGTAAATTCGGCACCTAATGAAATTTTGTAATTGTCGATTAAGAATTCTTGTTCGTTTTGCATAAAGGTTTTTCCGCTCCAAAATCCTTTTTCATAATCTGCACCTAAAATCATTTTTTTGCTTACAAAAGAAAAACCTACGCCATATTTTACCGGTAGTTCGATAAGACCATTTTGAATCGTATCATTTAAAATAGTGTCAGTTACAGTTCCTGCTCCGATAATTGTAATTGTTTGTCCGGAAAATTTCATAAAGTCGGCTTTTAATTCACTTTTGTTTTCAAAGAAGCCGCCTACAGTTAAATTATATTTTGATGAAATTGTATCTGAATATTGAAATCCGTATCGGATGTTAAAGTCTTTAATTTTTATGTCTTCACTGTCTTCAAGAATTGAATAATAAGTTGAATTATCTAAATATGATTGAAGTCTTTTTGTAATAGTTCCGAAATAGTATGCTGTGTTTATACCGATTGAAAAACCTTTATAAGTAAATGCATTTCCCAGATAAATTTGAGAAATACCGCCGTCACCTGTTTGTGTATTTGTAAAATAAGAAGTGTAATCATCCAATTTAGCAGAATCGGTATATTGAACGTTGTAACCTATACTGCTTACAGGTGTCATTCCTATACTCATTGCCCAATATTTGTTAATTTTAAATGCTCCGTTAATACTTTCAAAACTGAAATCGTAGTTACTGACTCTTTGTGTTTCGGTTGAAAAATCAGTTCGTTTATTTTTTATACCGACTTGAAATAAAAATACATTTTGCGGAGCAGCAGTGTACGATGCCGGATTATTAATGTTTATGTCAAAAGGTAAACGCAATCCGTATGAAATGCCTCCCATTCCGAATGATCTGCCTAAAACTTGGCTGTTAATATCGCCGATCCCGTATCTGGAATACGGAGAACTGTTTACTTGTGCATTTACACCGGCTGAAATCAGCAGTATTGCAATTGTTAGGATTATTAAAATTCTATTTCGCATTATAATTAAGTATTAAATTTAAACCCTTTAAAACTAAATATGGGTCAGTATATATTTTGTGTTCTAAACTTTTTTCAAAAAATGTATAGTCGCCTCCGGTGAATATTACTTTTAAATCATCATATTTTCCGGTGTAATTTTCAATATATCGTTCTGTTTCGTATAAAATACCGTTTTGCACACCTGACAAAATAGCGTCTTGTGTAGTTTTTCCCGTTAATTTATTGTAATTAAAATCCTGTTCTATTTTAGGTAATCGATTGGTAAAGCTATGTAAAGCATTGAACCTCATTGATATACCCGGAGATATATTACCTCCTTCATATTCATTTTTATTATTAACAAAATCAATTGTCAGTGCTGTTCCTGAATCAAATATCAAAACGTTTGTATCCGGAAAAATATTGTTTGCCCCGATTGCCGCTGCCAATCTGTCCCTGCCGAGGGTTTCCGGAGTTTTGTATAAATTCTTTATCGGAACAGCTGTTTCATTTGTGAAATTTATAACATGAGCTATGTCGGATAATTTGTTTTTAATTTCAGTATTTTCAGAACTTACTCCGGAGAAAATAATTTTTTCAACAGAATTACCTTCATTTATAATCTTTTGTACTTTTAAAATAATTGATTTATAATCGTCACTCTTAATCTCTGATAAATGAACAATCATTTTCCCTTTAAAAATTGCAATTTTAGTAAACGAATTTCCTTGGTCAATGATTAAATTCATCAGAATTTTGAAAAATAAATGATTTATTATTTTAAAAACTGCGAAGATAAAAAAAAGACATTGATTTCAAAAAAAATCAATGTCTTCTGAATTTTTTATTGTAAAAACTTAGTATAACAGATGCATTTTTGATTTGTTATTCCAACCTGCTTGATAATCGTAATTTACAAAAAAAACTTTTAAATCTGCCTGATAATCATAGTCGGTAAAATATATTTTTTTATCGGCTTGATAATCATAGTCGGTAAAATACCAAAGTCCGTCATTATTCGCCTGATAATCATTTTTAACTTTATAGACCTTTAAATCGGCTTGATAGTCATAATCAACAACAAATACTTTTATATCGGCTTGATAGTCATAGTTTACAACAAAAACTTTTGTTCCTTTTTGTTCGATATTATAAGAGTTCGTTTTATCAGAAAATGACGTAATTGACAAAAAAATTACGGATAATATCAGAATTAAGCTAAATTTCTTCATGAGAAAATGTTTAAATTAAAGACTTAATTAAAGATGATTTATTTAGAAGGTTTCCATAAAAACTATCAATTATTTTTAATAAAATCTTCCAAGCTAAATAATTTATCTACCGTAACACCTTTTTCTGTTTGCTTTAACGAACAACATTCATTATATAAATCGTGCTCAAAAAATAGGGAATATTTATTTTTTACTGCATCATCAAAAAATCGTTTTTTATCGTTTAAAGTAATCAAAGGTTGAGTATCATATCCCATAATATACGGCATCGGAATGTGTGCAAACGAGGGAAATAAATCGGCTCCGAAAATAATTTTTGTTTGATTATATTTCACGTAAGGGATTATTTGTCCGATGGTATGTCCGTTAAAAATTTTAATTTCTATACCCGGAATTATTTCTCCTTCTTTTTCTATTAAGTTTAATTGATTATATTTCTCTAAAACTTCATAATTTTCCTGAAGAAATGATGCTTTTTCTCTTCGATTAGGATTATTTGCAAGTTCCCAATGCGTTTTACTGACATGATAAACGGCATTTTTAAAAGTCGGAACAAGTTCTCGGGTTTCGTTATATTTTACAGCACCCCCTACATGGTCAAAATGCAGATGAGTTAAAATAACATCGGTTATGTCATCGGTGGAAAATCCGTTTAGTTTTAATGAATTTTCTAATGTATCCGTTCCGTTCGGGTGATAATGATTAAAAAATTTTTCACTTTGCTTATTTCCCATGCCGGTATCAATCAAAATTTTTCTGTTTTCATTTTCAATAAGCAGGCATCTCATTGCCCAATTACATAAGTTATTTTCATCTGACGGATAAAGTTTTTGCCACATAACTTTCGGAACAACTCCAAACATTGCACCGCCGTCTAATTTTAGGTTACCGGTTTCTATTTTGTATAATTTCATGTGTCTAAATATTTTTAATTAATTAATAATCTGCAAATT
>DYOF01000212.1 GCA_020720665.1 Acetofilamentum sp.
TTCAATTTTCCCTTCGAGTAATCCTTTTTGCACGGCTTTTAATATTTTTTCTTCTTCAGTTTTGTCTGCCGCATATTCATCTCTTAAGAATTTTTTTCGACCTTCATAATATTCACGTTCTTTTGCATTCAAATTTAAACGTTCTAAAGTGTCGAAAGCCTTCTTAATTTCCGGATATGCTAATTCATTCGGAAATTTATCTTTTTCTAATTCACTTGCCTTGTTTAAAAATGTAATCCAACGATCCAGCGCATTTTTAATGTGTTTCAAATCGTTATCAAATTTTTTTAATTCGACATAATACATGTCAATATTGTCCGTTTCCGGAAACATTTCATTTGTTTCAAAATCTTTCAAACAAAAGCGTCTTACATATCTATCGTCCGGGAAGTATTTGAAATCCAGCAAATTAATCGAAATCGTTTTATGTAATTTGTCAAAACTTTCGGCTTCAAATAATTGACCGCTATACAATTCAGCCCAATAAAACAAACTTCTGCGTCCAAAGAAACTTTGCTCTCGAATTTGAAGTTCGATGTTGTACCACTGATTTTTGTCATCGGTTGCTTTAATATCTACAACAGACAATCTGTCCCCCGCAAAATCTATTTCGTTGTAAGGATTTTTAATTGTAATATTCGTAATTTTTTGATTTTCAGGCAAAACTGAGTTTATTAACGATATTAACAAATCTTTGTTTTCATCAGTTCCGAAAATTTTTTTAAAAACTAAATCTATTTTGGGGTTTACTTTTTTCATGTTATTTTTTTTACAAATATACGCTATTTTTTTTCCGAATTTCAGTTCTTTCCTAAATTACAACGTATGATTACGATTACGGATAAAAACATTTTACCAAACTTTCCACTTCGCCTCATTTTTGTGCCAAAGTTCGTTCAACTGTTGTTTGTCGCGCAGAGTGTCCATACATTTCCAAAAACCGTAATGTTTAAATACGTGTAATTTTTGTGCAGAGCTTAGTTTTTCGAGGGGTGAGCGTTCAAAAAGTGTTGAATCCCCCTCGATATAATCAAATATTTGGGGTTCGCAGACAAAAAAACCGCCGTTTATCCAATGCTCGTCGCCGCGGGGTTTTTCTTCAAAATGTGTAACGGCGTTCGATTCGTCAAAACGCACAATGCCGTATCTGCCTTCCGGTTGTACGGCGGTCATTGTGATTGTATTATTGTTTTTTTTGTGATATTCAACAAGTTCCGAAATATTAACATCCGAAACGCCGTCGCCGTAAGTGAGCATAAACGTTTCATTTTCAACATATTTCTTTGCGCGAAGAATCCGTCCGCCGGTCATGGTGTCAATGCCCGTATCAATGAGCGTAACTTTCCAATCTTCCGTGAAATTTTGATGTATAGTCATCTTGTTATTCTTTAAATCAAACGTAACATCGCTTTGGTGCAAAAAATAATTTGCAAAGTATTCTTTGATTTGTATGCCTTTGTAACCCAACAAGATAACAAAATCCGTAAACCCATGCGCTGCATAAATTTTCATGATGTGCCACAAAATTGGTTTTCCGCCGATTTCGACCATCGGTTTGGGTCTTATGTCAGATTCTTCACTGATACGAGTGCCGTATCCGCC
>DYOF01000001.1:0-7506 GCA_020720665.1 Acetofilamentum sp.
GCAAGTTGGGTTAAAAATATATAAACCTAATAATGGTTTAAATTCCCGTCTAATTCGATTTTTTTTGCAGTTGATTCGTGCAGATGATAAAAACATATGCGTTCGGATAATTGCCTGCCGCTTTAATTTATGCTTTACTTTTTTTGAAAGCAGAAAAGAACAGCCTCAAATGCCCGATAATAAAAAAACAAGCATATCAATACTTCATAATTTTTCCGTTCAGCGATAACGAATCACCTTTTATTTCGTAAAAATACATACCCGAATTTTTATTTCGGATGTCGATATTGATTTGGTGGTAATCGGGGCTAAGTGCTCGCAAATGTTGCATCCGGACAATACTTCCTTTGGCATTATATACTTTTATGCAGACATCCGATTCGGTATCGGTATAAAAATTCAGCGTAAATATTCCCTTATTCGGATTCGGAATTACTTCGCATTTGCGATTTATTTCCGGATTTTCGGTATTCAGCAAGCCGTCCCACCCTGCTATTCTTGCAAACATCCACCATGCAGCTCTGCCTTTCATCACACAATTGAGCATAGATTCGGGGTTATCTTCGCTGTGGGCACAATTGGTGCAAGCAGCAGTTTGTTCGGCATATTCCGAATCGGAATTATTCAGTATCCAATTTCGCGTCCAGTAAGGTCCGCTCAATGGATTATGATTTCCGATACTGTCGTATTGTGTATTATCTAAGGCATACATTTCCATATAGTTGCTAAGGGTATCGGGGTCAGTACTTTCAATATCGGCAAAATCAAACAATATTTTACTGTTTGTTATGCAATAGTTTCTGATAATTGAATTCATGGCATTTAAATTACCCTCCGCTCCCGAACCGTCGAGATGACCGGTCATATAGACAAATGTGATTCCCGTATTTTCGGTTTCTAATGTATTCATCGCATTCAGGTATGCATTAATACCGGCTTCGGTATTATCGCTGCAACCCCCGCACCACGACCACATGATAACATTTCTGTCGAAAGCGGAATTTTCAATCAAGGTATTAGTCGCTTCAACCCATGTGAGGTCGCCGTTATGACCCAAATCTGAAGCCCCTTCGATTCCGTAATCGTTGAAGAAAACTCCGCTTTGAAATCCCCACGATGTTTTTGCGTAAGCGAAGTTTGCGGGATTATGGCTTGCTAATGCATCCATTCCGCTGACCAACTGACTGCCGTGTGAAGTATGCTGATAGGCAATTTTCAGTCCGGTTTTTGCTTGTTCTAACCATGCCGGCGGTATTTTCGTAATGTCGATACACGTTCGGTCGATGATGAGCGGAGATTGAGCTGAAATACTTAAATAAACTGTCAGCGTTACAAAGAGAAAGTACATTTTTTTCATTATTTCGGTTTTTAAGTGTTGTTATAGGTAAAGATAAGTAAAAAAAATGAATCTTGTTTCCTAAACCCGACTTGAAAACGGTTATTGCGTAATTTAGCTTCTTTACGGGGCGAATTTTGAAGTACGGCGTTTCGTAGATTTCCGTTACCGCCGCCGACAGACGACTGCATTATTTCAGAATAATTTTTTCCGTTTTTTGTCATTATATCGGTAGGATTTGATTTATAGGTGTCAAGTTTCAAAAAGCTTAATTAAATACAAAGTATAAATAAGTTATACAAATTTGTACAAAACAGACGTTTTATACCGTGAAAATAATTTATTAAGCAAATATTATTAACTTTGGCTTTTTAAATTTTACATATTAAAATAATGTCATTTGCTTCAAACAAAATAGTTTCCGAATCCTTTACATTTGATGATGTTTTACTGTTGCCTGCTTATTCAGAGGTTTTGCCGAAAGATGTTGATATTACAACCTATTTCAGTAAAAATATTAAATTAAACACACCAATCGTATCAGCTGCTATGGACACCGTTACTGAAGCCGAGCTTGCAATAGCTATCGCAAGAGAAGGCGGCATAGGTGTTATTCATAAAAATATGAGTATTGAACGCCAAGCACAGCAAGTAAAACAAGTTAAACGTGCAGAAAACGGGATGATAATCGATCCGATAACAATTTCAAAAGACCAAACCGTCGAAGACGCTCTGAATCTTATGAAAAAGTATAAAATAGGCGGTATTCCTGTTGTTAATGAAAGCAGTAAACTTGTCGGAATTGTTACAAACCGCGATTTAAGATTTGAAAAACGCTTACTTCGAAAAATTTCTGATGTCATGACATCCGAGAATCTTGTAACAACCTCACAATCAACTGATTTAATGCAAGCAGCAGATATTTTGCAGAACCACAAAATAGAAAAACTTCCGGTTGTTGATGAAAATTATAAATTGGTCGGTTTAATTACATATAAAGATATTACAAAAGCAAAAGATCGTCCGAATTCATGTAAAGACAATAAAGGTCGCTTGCGAGTGGCTGCCGGCGTAGGGGTTACAAAAGACGTTTTTGAACGAATTGATGCCCTTCATAAAGCCGGAGTCGATGCAATTGTTATTGATACTGCACACGGTCATTCAAAAGGAGTTTTAGACACTTTAAAAAAAGCCAAAGAACTTTATAAAGATGTAGATTTTGTTGTAGGAAATATTGCAACGTCACAAGCCGCCATAGATTTAGCAAATGCCGGAGCGGATGCCGTAAAAGTAGGTATCGGTCCGGGCTCCATTTGTACAACCCGTATTATTGCAGGTGTCGGAGTACCTCAATTATCAGCAATTTATGATGTTGCCGAAGCATTGAAAAATTATGGCGTTCCTGTTATTGCTGACGGCGGTATCAGATATTCCGGTGATATTGTAAAAGCACTTGCTGCCGGCGGTTCAACGGTTATGATAGGTTCACTTTTAGCCGGCGTAGAAGAATCACCCGGAGAAACAATCATTTATCAAGGACGGAAATTTAAAACATATAGAGGAATGGGCTCTGTTGAAGCTATGCAAGAAGGGTCAAAAGACAGATATTTTCAAGAGGTGGAAGACGATGTAAAAAAACTGGTTCCGGAAGGTATTTCAGGCAGAGTTCCGTTTAAAGGTAGTTTGAATGAAGTTTTATATCAAATGGTAGGCGGAATAAGAGCCGGTATGGGATATTGCGGAGCAAAAAATATTACCGACATGCACCATGCTCAATTTGTCAGAATTACCGCTTCCGGGATTTCTGAAAATCACCCGCATGATATTACAATTACCAGTGAAGCACCTAATTACAGCAGCCGGTAAAAAAGTAAGCAATGAATATTAAACAGTTAAAATTTGTATAAAAATGAAAAAGTTAAAATTAATTTTTGTTTTATTTATATTAACAGGTATAGCCGTCGCTCAAAATAACGAGACCTTAATGATTATCGGAGACAAAAAAATTACAAAGGACGAGTTTTCCTATATTTATAAAAAAAATAATTCCGATAATATTAATGAGCAATCATTAACGGAATATCTTGAGCTTTTCAAAAACTTTAAATTGAAAGTGGTTGAAGCAGAATCTCTTAAAATGGATACTTCCCTTATGTTTAAACAAGAATTAAACGGATATCATGAACAATTAGCGAAGCCGTATCTTACGGAAACTAAAAAAATTGAAGACATGATTAAGGAAGCCTTTATCCGAGCACAAAAAGAAATTAAACTGGATATAATCTTTATAAAAGTAATGAAAAATGCGTCCGTTCAAGAAAAACAAGCCGCATCAGAAAAAGCACAAAAAACACATGAACGTCTTTTAAACGGAGAAGATTTTGAAAAACTTGCACTTGAAATTTCAGACGACAAATCTGTAACAGTCAATAAAGGACATCTAAGCTTTTTGCAAACCTTAAAAATTCCGTACAGTATTCAAAATTTTGTATTTAATGCAAAAATCGGAGACTATTCATCTCCCGTAAAAACAGATTACGGATATTACTTGCTAAAATTAGTTGATACAAGACCGGCACAAGGATACAGACGTGTTGCTCATATTATGATTAATGCGAATGACCAAATAAAAGAAGACGAACAAAAATTAAAAAAAGAAAAAATTGACAGTATTTATAACCGATTATTAAAAGGCGATAAATTTGAAGATTTAGTTAAATTTTCTGACGACAAAGGCTCTGCTCAAAACAGCGGAGAAATACAAAAATTTACAACAGGAAGAATGGTTCCCGAATTTGAAACCGCTGCATTTAATTTAAAGAAAATTAACGAATTCTCAAAACCGATTAAAACAACGTTCGGCTGGCACATTATTAAATTATTAGAAATTATTCCACCCGACCCGTTTGATGTTCAAAAAGATGAAATTAGCAAAGTCGTTGAAAAAGACGAAGAAAGAAAAGAAGATGTGAAAAATTATACACGTGAAAAATTAAAAAAAGAACTCAATTATAAACACCTTAACGGCTTAAATAATTTTACAGTTTTGGTTGACAGCTCTTTAATTCAATCAAAATGGGAATTAAAACAGGAACACGACCTGAAAACTGTGTTATTTACTATTCAAGAAAAAGCGTTTACCGAATATGATTTTGCTCAATTCATTCAAGAAAAACAAAAAAAATATCCGGAAAACGACATTCAAACCAAACTTAATAAAATGTACGATGATTTTGTTTTAAAATGTTTAACAGATATTGAAAAAGAAGGTTTAGCAGAACAATATTCTGAATACAAATATTTAATGCAAGAATATCATGACGGAATGTTATTATTTGATTTAATGAAAAAAGAAATTTGGGATAAAGCTTCTGAAGATTCAACCGGCTTAAAAGAATTTTATAACAAAAATATTGAAAAATATAACAATCGAACAGCTGTTGATATAAGCATTTTTAAATATCAAAATGATAAAACATTCACGGCAGCCGAAAAACTCTTAAAAAAATCAAGAGAAAAATATACCGATGAAATTTTAACTGAAACAATTAATAAGAAAAAGAATAATAAATTAACATTTGAAATTCGTTCTGAATTTTCAAAAGGCGAAAATGGTATTGCCGATAAAGTAATTGAACTTAAAGACCAAAACAAAAATCAAAAAATAATCAATTTCCCGAATGAAAAAACTTTCGTATATATTAACAATACGATAAAGTCAAAACAAAAAGCATATGATGAAATTAAAGGTTTAATAATTTCCGATTACCAAAAACAATTAGAAGACGAGTGGTTATATAAACTTAAAAATAAATACCAAATAACCGTCAATAACGATGTTTTTGAACAAATAAAAAAGAACTTAAACAATAATATAAATCAATGATTTTAAATTAAAATGTAACAAAAATGTATATAAATCGTTTTATCATTTTATCTGTAATAATCATATTCTTTTTATCAACATGCAAAAAAAATGATAATCGAACACCCTTAGCTCAAGTTTATGACAATTATCTTTATTTAGAAGATATTCAGGAAATTATACCTGATAATGCAGACGCAGAAGATAGTTTGGGCATAATAAAAAATAAAATTGATTTATGGGTAAAAAAACAAACAATGCTCAGGCGTGCCGAATTAAATTTAACCGATGAACAAAAAGATATTGAAGATATTGTTCAAGACTACCGAGCATCATTGTTAATTGAAAAATATAAACAAGAATTTTTAAAGCAAGAAATTGATACAACAGTAAAAGAAGCTGAAATTCAAAAATATTACAAAGCATACCCGGAGAGTTTTTTATTGAATGATATCTATGTAAAAGCTCTGTTTTTTAAATTTTCGATAAACGAAAGGCATATTCGAGAATTCAGGACGGCGTTTGAAACAGATAATCAAGATGATATGATTAAAATTGCAAAAAAGTACGAGATAAAATTTGACGATTTTAATAATAAATGGATAGAACTGTCGATCGTTTCAAATTTATTACCCACAAATATTCATAATCCTGAAAAAGTTATAAGCACAATTAAAAATATTCAAACACGAGACAATGAATTTTTATATTTTGTACTATTTAAAGACTACCGATTAAAAGGAGAAACAATGCCCTTTGAATTAGCCCGAGACCGAATAAAAATTATAATTTTAAATAAACAAAAAACGCACATCCTTAACAAGTTAGAAAAAGACATCTATCAATCAGATGTAAAAAGCGGAAACATAAAAATATTTATAGAAAATTAAAATGATAAAAAAAATTAGCTACGCTGTTATTGCTTTGTTCTTTTCAACAGCAGTTTTTTCACAAGAAAACTCAATTGACAGAATCCTTGCAATTGTCGGAGAAAAAATAATACTTAAATCAGACGTTGAAACTTTAATGCTTCAATACAAATCAAGAGGTGAAAATCACGGAGAAAATTTAAAATGTTTTGTCTTTGAAGAATTGCTTTATCAAGCCCTCTTAGTTAATCAAGCAAAAGTTGACAGTGTTGAAGTGTCGGAAAGTCAGACAGAAGGAGAGCTTGACCGCCGGATAGCAATGTTTGAAGAACAAATGGGCGGACGTGAAGCTCTTGAAACGTATTTCAATAAACCATATACCGAAATTAAAAACCATTTCAGAAATGTGGTAAGAGACCAATTACTTTCTCAACAAATGGAATCGCAAATAACACAAGATATTACGGTAACCCCCGAAGAAGTCAAAAAATATTTTAAAAGTTTATCCAAAGACAGTTTACCTTTGATTGAATCTGAAATTGAAATAGCTCAAATCGTTATTCATCCCGAAATTAAAGAAGAGCAAATTGAAAAATTAAAATCATCCTTAATTGAATATAAAGAACGCGTGAATAAAGGTGAAGACTTCGGATTTTTAGCCGGTTTATATTCTGATGATCAAGCATCAGCAGAAAATGACGGAGATCTCGGATGGGTCAGACGCGGCGACATGGTTGCCGAATTTTCGGCGGCAGCATTTGAAATGGAAACTCCGGGCGACATTTCAGATATTGTTGAAACCGATTTCGGTTACCATATCATTCAATTTTTAGAACGTAAAGGAGAACGCATTCACATCAGACATATCCTGAAAATTCCGAAACCCCTGAGCTCCGAAAAATATAAAGCAAAATCAACTCTTGACAGCATTGCCGAAATTATACGTTCAGGAAAAATGTCCTTTGATGAAGCCGCATTAAAATATTCAACAGATGAAGAAAGTAATAAAAGCGGCGGTACTGTAGTTAACCCTTACACCGGAACATCCGGGTTTACAAGTAGCCAACTTGACCCGGCAACAAACTATATTTTAAAACAAATGAAAATCGGCGAAATTTCCGAACCCTACGAAAGCAGAAGTATGAAAGGCAAACCCGAAATGAAAATTGTTAAATTATCAGACAAAACTATTCCGCATATTGCCGATATTGATACAGATTATCAACTACTTAGCGACATGACTAAAAATAAAAAGAAAGACGAAATAATCAGCAGGCAAATAAATAAAATTCAAAAAACAACTTATTTTAAAATTGACGAAGAATATCGAAATTGCAATTACAAATATAAAGCTTGGTTCTCAGAATAAAAAAAACGCCTCGAATGTAATTCGGGGCGTTTTTTTATAGGTTTAATTTTTGCAACATCTTAATTTC